>JAPLSR010000297.1 GCA_026398545.1 Candidatus Sumerlaeota bacterium
GGGGAGATGCCACGCGCCGCGCCGCCGGACCGCAAAAGACATCCCCTGTGAAGAAGTCCCACCATAGCCCCTCCGGAAAATACACGGTGCGCACACCGCCTCCTTTCACCTGCGCCTCAAAAATCGGGGCGCATAAAAGGGAAGGACCGAGGAGATATTCCTCCGGGTGCTCATAGGAGCAGGGGTCTTCGGAGGCACCAAGATAGAGCGGACGGCACATTGGGAGATTTTTATCCGTGCACTCACGAGCAACGCTGTAAAGATATGGCAGAAGCCGGCGTCTCAGATTGTAAAAACGCCGCGCCGTCTCCAGCGCAAGGGCGCTGTATGCCCACGGCTCACGTTCCCCGTGAGAACAGTGCATGCGGAGAATCGGGGACAGGGCGGAGAACTGAAACCAGCGGATGTAAAGGTCATCCGGCAGGTGCTCGCCCATGAATCCACCCGTATCATTTGACCAGTAGTGAAAACCGATGTTCCCCCCTGAGACTGTGAAGGGAATTTGATAACGCAGGACGTGCCATTCACTGATAGTATCGCCTGAAAAACCGATGGGATAGCGCTGACTGCCCCATCCGCCGCAACGGGAAAAGATAACAGGTCGCCTGCGACCGGGCAATTCCGCCGCCGCATGAAAATAGACATGATTGGTCCAGAACTGGTGAAATAATTCCGGTCCGAGGTGCGCGGCATCGCCATCAATCCACCAGAAATCCACACCCATCCTGTGGAAGGGAGCGATGAGCAATTCCTCCGCCGCCTTTCTCTGGCGCGGGTCGGCAAGATTGACCCGGATGCGGTCTTGTTCAGGGGCAACCCTGAGTCCGGCGCGGCGGCAAAATGTTTCAAAATGTGAATCCGTTCTCAGGAGTTCCTGCGGATGGACGTTCAGGGTCAGGAGAAGACCCTCCCTGTGGCACCACCTGATAAACTTCTCAGGGTTGGGAAAGAAATCGGTATCCCAGTCCCAGTTGCACCAGCCATCCTTATGCCAGTCCATGTCAAGGACAAGGACGGAGAGGGGAAGCCCTTCCTCCTTGAAACGGCGGACAAGCGCCCTGAATTCCTCCTCAGTGTAAGCATGCCAGCGAGACCACCAGAAGCCAAGCATTTTCCGGAGCGGGAGTGGCGGATGACTAAAGAGATGCGTCAGGTCGGAAAGTCCCGAGGCATAATCTTTCCCATAAACAAAGAGATACCAATCCAAGCGTCTGCCTGCGGGGCGTGGCATCAAATTTCCTCTCGCATCAAGGAGCGGTGTCCGGCTGTCATCGAACAAGAACCACCCTGCGCGGGAGAGAAGTCCATCCTTCAGGCGCTGGTGACGGCTCCCGATTCCGCAGAAGTCCAACGACCGGACATAACCCCCAAGGTTTGATGCAACGGAGCCGGGTCGCCAGACTCCATGCATCCCACCACGACGCCAGCGCACAACAAGACCCGATGGATTATCAAAAGGCGAGCAGTCCCGCCTTAACTTTATTGAAAAGGTATCATAATTGATTACAAAACCTTTCGCATCTTCACTGCAAGTGAGTAAGGCTGATGGTTCCGGTCTTGAATCGACAATAGCGGTGGGGGCATTGCTAAACCGCCCATTCTCCGCCCATTCAATCCGAAGTATGCCGCCGCCAAAACCCTGAAACCACCATTGACCGCAGATCAATTCATTCATGCGTTCAATCCTTGAGATTATACTTTTCTGCAAAATAGCGGAATGATTTGTTCTTCTGTTTGGCTATTGAAATTTTAAAACACTTGAGAATTTCGATCATAAATGAAATGCGAGAGTCGGACTTTGGAGGGATTAGTTTGTTAAATTCTTCTTTGGATAAGGTATCCGTAGACTTAATGAGTTTGATCCCGATTTGGGGGCAATCCATGTCATCCAAACCGGCGAGATACCAGCTTTCAATTTCCTTAATGACAATCGAAATGTCTTTGTTTTGAAGATATTTGAACTTGTCGGTCAGGATACTCTTTTTGGCGGTAACACACGGTTTATCGTTGATATCGGATAGAAATATCAAATCGCCTTTCATTTGGTGAATACTATGGAGGTATTTATCGATTTTTTCATGTTTCTCCTGAGTGTATGGGATTTTATCCACATGATCATAGCGCGATTCAAAAAGCGGGGAAAGGATCTTGTCTATAAATCTTCCATCGTCCCCCCCCTCATAAAATATAAATAGGCGCGTGTAATCCATCATCAGACACCTAATAAGTCTTTAACGTATAATTCATCAATTCCAATTTCATTTTCGAGGAACACCTTTACCTGCTCATTATCGGCTGGACGAGTGATGACGGAAAAACCATCCTTATCTCTTGATACAAGTAAAAGATTTTCGATTCCCGCATGTCTCACCAACTCGGGGTTTTGAGTTGTAACAATGATCTGCTTTTTTTCGGAAACCTCTTTGAACATGCCGACCAATTTTGAAATCAGATTAGGATGAAGGTTCCGTTCCGGTTCCTCGATGATAATCATCGGTTTTTCCTCAAAATACAGCGCCAAAATTAAGGCCGTGATATTGATTGTTCCGTCGGAGAGGAAAAATGAAGGAAGATATTTATTCTTATTGTATGTTTCTTTCAGTTTAAAAAATAATGATCTATCCATTATATTCCCAAAACCCATCGAATCAACAAAAGGAAGAAGGTCTTGCAAGAGGTGCGTAAATTTCCTTTTCTCGTCTTTATTTTCAATAATCCCTTTTAAAGCTAACGCCAGATTATTTCCATCTTCTTCCAGTTCTGAACTTCCCGTCAAAGGGACAGCCTTTTTGGGCAATTTGGGATCGAAATCATAAATGGGTATGTTTCCAAATAACCACTCAAATGGGGGAATAACTCTTATGAGTGGATGCACTTTAATAAAGAGTTCTTTATTGGATATTTTCAAATCTTTTAAAAAAGGTGATATGATATCCTCTTTTTCGAGAACTGCGGTTTCGGGGTTTAATTCTGATGTAAAATAATCCTTGTTTCTTATTATCTCTAATCGAAATGACCCTAAATTTGATTTTTTTCCCAAACGCCCTTTTATCATTTCATATTCCACTACATTGAATTCTGTCTCATGTTGTTCTTGGCCTACACTGAACCCTTTCCCCCTTTTATTAAAATTAATTGTAAATTCATATTTTGAATTATTAATATTATATTCTTTTTTTAATCTTCCGGGTTTAAATTTAATCTCAGGTTCATAAACTGTTAGCAGCGAAAATACATTATTTGTGCCGATATTTATATTTCGAAATAGATCACTTCCACCTTGTAAAGATATTGCATTATTTAGCCCTTGCTTGACAATGTCTTTCAAGAATCTGAAAATCTGGACAAAGTTGGATTTGCCGGAGGCGTTGGCGCCTATAACAATATTCAGGTTCCCGAGCTCGATGTCTATTTCTCGGAAACTTTTGAAATTTGTTACCCTGATTCGTTTGAATTTCATGGCTCACTCCTTTTGGGTTCTACCCCAATAATATATTGTCCATATCACCAGATTCAGCAGCCTTTTCGGGACATAGATTGCCTTGCGCAGGGGCTTGCCGCCTGTGAAATGCCGCACGCGTTCATCCGCCAGCGCCTTTTCTCGTACAAACACCTCATCCGCATCCACAGGAATCATTCGGCATGAAAATAAAGGGGGATCATTTTATCAACCTGTGGAAATCGGCAAGGACCTGTTCGGCTGGAACCAATCGGGCTGCACCATTATCAATCTCTTTGCAACGGCGTTTAATTTCTTTCATCCACTCCGGGCTGATTTCAAAATCTTCTTCATAATCAAGGCTTTCCAGCAATTTCTCCGCCAGAAATACCCTTGTCATCAGATTAATGAAGATATTCAAATCATTTCAACCAAATATAATTTCAGTATTTCAACAAAGATTATCTTCAGGGTTGCAGGCGCGGGCAAGTGAAAAATCAGAAATGTCTAATAAAGGATATAGGAAAAGTATACTAAAATTTTTATAATTAGATATAAAATAATAATAAAATTAATACTATAAACATTATTATTGAAATGTTGGTTAAACATCCCATCATTCTGCCGATTTTTCTTTGTCGTCCTTGTCTGGTTAATGGAATTCCTATTTTTCTGGAAATTTTTTGCTTCATAGATGAAATCCCTAAAGCTCTTTTCCAAGAAAAGGAAATACCAAATTTACGCCCCATTAGTTTTCACCTTTTTTTAACGATTATTTATAATTCCTCTCTGGGTCAAGGTCAGTGAACAGATTCTGCTCGCTCAAGATGTTGAGATGAGGAATAACGTTCAGGATGCCGACGTTCGGATTTTCGGAGCCGTTCACAGAGTTTATGTAGATTGTATCCAGCCTCACGCGCCATTTCTTCGCCTGCCTTGCGAACCTCTTCTACTATGGGGTCATTCCAAATATCCTTTTTTACTTTAGTCTTCATCAAGTAATTCCTCCGGTGTGCAGATTGTGGGTATTGAGTATCCCTCTCGTGTATTGACTTCTCTGATGCGTCGTCTTATAAATCCATTGGCAATATGTTTACAATTCCATGATAAAAGATAGTCCATGTCATGAACCGAGGCAAGGGCAATATGAAGGGCATCACGCGCCGCTTTAGCAGGTATTGTCAATTCCCGCATGCATATGGCAGCCAGATGTTCCACATCTTTTGTGATACTCAAACCTGGAAATTTGGCTAATACCGCAAGCCGTTCTTTCGCCGCCTCAGCATTACCCTGTCGCGCCTCTTCTAAAACAACTTCCGAAATGAACACATCATAATTTGTAAGGCAATTATTCCACCAACGGCGGGTTATCTCCTGATGTGCCAGTATTACAATATCCCGCGATGGATGGGATTTTAAATAACTCACAATCGAAGTTTCCAAATAAAGCTTTGGTTTCTTATTCATTTCTTGTGTCAATATTTTTTCTATCTAAATCAATGATATAATAGTTACTTTCACATAAGAGGTTCAAGTATTATTTTTGCGTATAATTCCGCCCAAATGTGATAAATGAAATTTATAATGATGCCTGTCGCAATTATACAACAATATTAAACAGCTTTTTCGGGACATAGATTGCCTTGCGCAGGGGCTTGCCGCCTGTGAAATGCCGCACGCGTTCATCCGCCAGCGCCTTTTCTCGCACAAATGCCTCATCTGCATCCACAGGAATCATGATGTGCGCACGCACCTTGCCATTCACCTGAACGACTATCTCAACCTCCTCTAGCGCCGCCGCCTTTTCATCATACTCAGGCCAGGTCTGCTGTGTGATGGAGCCGGCGCAAGCAAGCTCCTCCCACAATTCCTCCATCAGATGCGGCGCCATGGGCGACAGGAGCAAAAGGAGGGTCTTCACGGCAATGAATGCGGTCTTCTTAGAAACCTCATCACCCGTAATTTCAAAATCGGCGATGGCGTTCAGGAATTCCATACATGCCGCAATGGCTGTATTGAAATGGAACCGCTGTGATATGTCATTTGTCACGCGCCCGACGGTGACGTGAGTCATGCGATGGAGGCTCTTTGCGGCGGCATTCTCCCCGGGGGTAAACGGTGTTGCCTCACAAAGACATCGCCCATCGCGCAGTTTTTCCCCGTTTGCCATGATATAACGCCAGATGCGGTTCAAAAACCGCGAGGCGCCCTCCACACCTTTATCGCTCCAATCGAGCTCCTTTTCCGCCGGTGAGGCGAAAAGGATAAAGAGCCTCAGGGCATCCGCGCCAAGCCTCTCCACAAGCTCAGAAGGGTCAACAATGTTCCCCAGCGACTTGGACATCTTCACACTGCGCATCTCCACCGGGCAGCCGTGCCTCGGGCATTTCCCATCCACCGGCATATCCACCGGCATCGCCGTGTTGCATTGGGGGCAATATGGCGCCTCCATGCAGACCATCCCCTGCGTGAACAGGTTCTTGAAAGGCTCGCCGATATTCAAATAGCCGAGGTCGCGCAGAACCTTTGTGAAAAAGCGGGCATACAGAAGGTGCATGATGGCGTGTTCCACGCCGCCGATATACTGGTCAACCGGCACCCATTCAGCCACCCTCTGAGGTGAAAATGGCTGGGAATCATTCCTCGCATCACAGTATCGGAGAAAATACCAAGATGAGTCTACGAAGGTGTCCATAGTATCGGTCTCACGCCGGGCAGGAGCGCCGCATTGCGGACATGGAGCGGTAACAAAGGTCGGGGATGTATTGATGGGGTTGCCTCCTGTGGCAAAATTGACGTCCGTGGGGAGGAGGACAGGCAGGTTTTCCTCCTTCTCGCCGACAATTCCGCATCTCTCGCAGTAAAGGACGGGTATCGGTGTGCCCCAGTAACGCTGGCGGGAAATCAGCCAATCGCGAAGCTTATACTGTACCGTTTTGTGCCCCAGTTTTTTCTCCTCCACATAATCGGCGATTTTCCTCATGCCCTCTGTTGACGGAATACCGGTAAATGGACCGGAATTGACCTGTATGCCCGGTTCAATATAAGCCCCCCCCATGCCTGTCCCATCATCCGGCATATCAGCATTGAGCCAGTCCTCGATTAATGCCTTCTGAGCCGGCGAGATAGCGTTTTCACTTTCAGGGCGGATGACCGCCCTGATTGGGATGCCATATTTTTTTGCAAACTCAAAGTCGCGCTGGTCGTGGGCGGGGACTGCCATGATGCATCCCGTGCCATATTCCATAAGGACAAAGTTTGCGGAATAAAGTCTGACGCGCTCGCCCGTGAGAGGATTTATTGCCTCGCGTCCGAGATAGATGCCCTCCTTTTCGCGGTCTTCGGCGGTGCGGACGCCATGGTCCTGGAGACCGATGCGGTTCACAAAATCGCGCACAGCCGCCTCCTGCGGCGTTCCGCGGGAAATCTCCAGCGTGCGCGGATGCTCTGGCGCGAAGACCATGAAGGTCACGCCGTAAAGCGTGTCGGGACGCGTCGTGAAGATGGGGATATATCTATCCTCATCCGGACGCGGGTCTGCCAGTTCAAAATTGACGAGGCATCCTTCGCTCCGCCCTATCCAGTTTCTCTGCATGATGCGGACATATTCAGGCCAGCCTGTCAGATTATCCAGCTCGGTGAGGAGTTCCTCGGCATAGTGCGTTATTTTGAAGAACCACTGTGTGAGCTGGCGGAGTTCAACCTTCGTTTCCGTGTGGCGCCAGCATTTGCCGTCGATGACCTGCTCATTGGCGAGAACGGTGTTGCAATCCGGACACCAGTTCACCGCAGCCTTTTTCCGGTATGTCAGACCGCGCTCAAACATCTTCAAAAAGACGAACTGATTCCATTTATAGTAATCGGGATAGCAGGTGGCGAGGAAGCGCTCCCAATCATAGGAATAGCCCATCCGTTTCAATCCCACTATCATGTCATCTATGCACTGCTGTGTGAATGCGGCGGGGCTGACCGCGGCGCCCTTCTCGCGGGCGGACTTTATGGCGGCATTTTCCGCCGGCAGTCCAAAGGCGTCAAACCCCATCGGATAAAGGACCTTGCAACCCCTCATGCGCATGAAGCGGGCAACGGCATCGCCGATGGTGTAATTGCGGATATGACCCATGTGGATTCTTCCGCTGGAGTAAGGAAACATCTCCAGGACGTAGTATTTGGGTCGGAGGTCATCCGGAGTAACCTTGAAAAGTCCCTTCTCTTCCCATCTTGCCTGCCATTTCCTTTCAATCTCCTCAAATGCATAGAAGCGATTATCTGACACAAATACTCTCCTTTTATAGCGGAAGACGAAATATCCCTGTGGCTGTATTAAACAAAAATTTAAACTGTCATAGACAAATCACACAGGATGGCAACAACTTTTTCACGCGGATTCATCTTGATAGAGTTTCCGAATTAATCGTAAAAAAGATGTGCATCCAATGTGCATCGGTGCAAGAAAAAAAGATTGATTTTTCGCACGCAAATAAAATGCTGAAGGTGTGTATGGCTTCAGTCTAAAGTCTCCAGAAAATCCGGGTTCAGCCTATGAAAATCACCGGTCTGGAAATCAGGGAAGTTCCCTTCCGGCTCAAATATCCATCCGCCGTTGCCTATGCCATACAGTCACAAACTGTAAACATCTTTTTGAAAATGGAAACCTCGGAAGGTCTGGATGGCTGGGGATGCTCAGCGCCGGATGAGAGTGTGACAGGGGAAACCCCCATGTCAGTGAGCCAGTTCCTCAAAGAGACTGTCCGCCCGCTGATACTCGGTCGAGACCCCCTTGAGCGGGAGGCCCTGATGAAGGAAATCAGAGATGCGGAGGGAAGTCAAAATCCTGCCGCCACCGCCGCAGTCTCCATCAGCCTTTTTGACCTGTGGGGTAAAATAAAGGAAATGCCGGTCTATTCCCTCCTTGGCGGGAGCGCCCGCGCCTTCCCTGCATCCTATACCATCTCCCTCTTGCCCCTTGAAACCGCTCTGGAGCAAACGCGCCAGGCGCTTGCACGCGGATTCCGTATCCTTAAGGTGAAACTGGGCGAAGGGTCCGAACCCGATGCACGCCGCCTCGGGGAAATTCGCCGCCTCGCCGGACCTCAAATCCTTTTTCGCCTCGATGCCAATCAGGCTTACAGCGCCCTTGAAACTCTGGAATTCCTCAGAATGATTGACATGGAAAACATTCAGTTTTTAGAGCAACCCACACCGGCGAAGGAACTCAAGGCGTTGAAGTATGTGACTGACCGCTCTCCCATCCCCATCATGGCGGATGAATGTGTCCTTGACGCAGATGACGCCCGGAGGATTGTCTCGGAAAAAATCGCCCATCTGGTGAATATCAAGCTCATGAAATGCGGCGGTCTGGATGAGGCGTTGCGAATTGATGAGATTTGCGCAAAGGGCTGCGTGGGAACCATGCTTGGCTGCATGGATGAATCTGCACTCTCTATCAGCGCCGCAATGCACCTCGCATGCGCCATGAAAAGCCTCCGCTATATTGACCTCGATGGTCACTTCGACATAATAAACGATATTGCCTCCAGCGCTCCCATTTTTAAAAATGGAAATTTGGAGATACCTGCCCGCCCCGGGTTGGGCGTTGACATCAACCCGAGTTAAATTCTGACGCACCTCGGGAAGAATTAAAGTTGCATCGTTTAAAAATCAGAGGTATAAATTTTCCATATTATAGATTGTGAGATAGAGCGCTGGTGCAAAATTATTTTTAGAATATCTAAAAATATGAGATGCACCATCCGCCTCAGGCGGACACGGAGGACACAGAGGATAATGAAACAAAGAAAATATCGGAAATTCTCTGTGCACTCTGTGACTCTGTGGTGAATAAATTCTATTTTTTAGTCTCTATTAAAATATCCGGCAACAGTTCAGGAGTGGCAATGAAAGAGGAGGATTACAATTTTCAGGGAGTGGAATATGCCAATCTACGAATATAAATGCGGTGACTGCGAACATATCACCGAATTTCTGGAACGGCTGAACAGCGATTCCCGGCACGCCTGCGAGAAATGCGGCGGGGAAAAGATGTCGAAGGTCATGTCAATCTTCAGCGCCACCGTTGATGGCAAATCCATCACAAATAGCGATTCAGATAACTGCTCCACCTGCGGCAGGCACAACTGCAGCACATGCGGTCACTGACAGGGCGGGCGCCAATGAATGAAGAGAGTCATCTTGAGGCAGTCCGGCGGGCGGTCAGGGACATTCTGAGTGAACTTCCCCCGCATGTGACACTTGTTGCCGCGGCTAAGATGCGCACAGCGGAAGAGCTCCTCGCCGCATGTGAGGCGGGCATCCATGCCATCGGGCATAATTACGTTCAGGATGCCGAGGCGATGCGGGCAGTCCTTGGAGGGCGCGCCCGATGGCACTTCATTGGACATCTTCAGAAAAACAAGTCAAAAAAGGCGGCGCAACTCTTTGACATGATTGAGACGCTGGACTCCTTTGAACTTGCCTCACGGCTGGATAAAGAGTGTGCGCTCATCGGCAAGGTCTTGCCCATCCTCATTGAGATAAACAGCGGATGCGAGAGCGCCAAGGCAGGCGTCATGCCGGAGGATGCAGAGCCTCTCGCCCTGCGGCTCGCCACACTTGAACACCTCCGCCTCCAAGGGCTCATGACCATGGGGCCATTCACGGAAAATCCTGAAGAGGCGCGCCCCTTTTTCCGCGTCACTAAAGATGCCTTTGACCGCCTCGCCTGTGCCGCCATCCCGAATGTCGAAATGCGTTTCCTCTCCATGGGGATGAGCAATACCTACAAAGTGGCTATTGAAGAGGGGGCGAACATCGTCCGCATCGGGACAAAACTCTTTGGCGCTCGTCCCTCCCAAAATAAACTCAACATTGGAAATGCTGGATGAAACAGGAAAGCCCAACGTTCGTCAAAATCTCACTGGCGGCGGCGATGACACTCGGTTTTCGCACAGGGAGATTCTGGCGAGATGCAAAGATGACCTGCGTTAATCTCCTCCTTCACTATGAGGATGGCTGCAGGGCAAACTGCGCTTACTGCGGACTCTCCCGAAGCCGCACGGCTTTTGAAAAAACCTTCATCCGCGTCCCCTGGCATGTCCATGCGATGGATGACATCATCGCACGGCTGAAAAAATCCAAAACCGCAAGGCGCACCTGTATCTCGATGCTCACACATCCCCGCGCAAGTGATGACACCCTCACATTAGCGGGTCGTCTTGTCCACGAAACGCCCCAGTCCGTCTCAGTCCTTATCTCCCCCACCATCACGGATGAAACATTCCTGCGGGAACTGCGTGCCGCCGGCGTTGAAAAAATCGGCGTCGCCATTGATACCGCAACACCTGAACTATTTGACAGACTGCGGGGCGGAGGCGTGCAGGGACCGCATCGGTGGGATGTTTACTGGAGTCGCCTTGCGCAGGCTCTGGAAATCTTTGGCAAACAAAATGTGGGGGTGCATTTCATCTGCGGTCTCGGCGAAACAGAGCAGGAACTCGTCCGAATCTTCCAGCGTGCGGGGGATGCCGGTTGCCCGAATCATCTGTTTTCCTTCTACCCAGAGCAGGGTTCCATCATGGAATACAACCCTCAGCCGCCGCTTAATGCCTATCGCCGCATCCAGATTGCCTGCCATCTGGTAGATGAGGGATATTCCCATTATGATAATTTCGAGTTTGACGAAAATACAGGATGCATCACGAATTTCGGCGCGCCTCAGAACGTCCTCAACCGGCTTATAGACTCCGGCGCGCCCTTTATGACGCGCGGGTGCAAGGGATGCACAGGCAGGGTGGACTGTAATCGCCCCTTCGGCAACTCCCCGCCCGGAGAGGAACTCCGCAACTATCCTTTTGAACCAACCGGTGAAGACATTGCCCTCATCCGCACCCAGATTTTTTCCGCCCCGCGCCCCGCCAAACGCGCCGTCACCTTCAGCATCCCGAATACCAAGTATTACCACACGGATGCCTATTCCAACCGTGGCGGGAATTCATTCCTCGGCGTCTCGATAACGGGCAGGGAATGTCACCTCCTCTGCGACCACTGCAAAGCAAAACTCCTTGAGCGCATGATTGCCACCCCAACACCGGAGTCGCTCTGGAAGATGGCTTCTGAGGCGGCAGGACATGGGACAAAAGGTATGCTGATTTCCGGTGGATGCGATTCAAACGGCATTGTGCCTCTCATCCCATTTGCCCAAACCCTCAGCCGCATAAGGAAGGAACTCAGCCTTCGGCTCGCCGTCCACACAAAACTTGTGAACCGCCCACTTGCGGAGGCGCTCGCCCCGACAGGCATCGATGCCGTCATGGTGGATGTGGTGGATACGGATGTCTTACAACGGGTGTATCATTTAACCGGCAAGACTTTGGAAGACGTCAGGGGTTCGCTTGACCTTCTGAAGGAATATCATCTACCTGCCGCCCCGCATATCATTCTTGGTCTGGGAAATGGCGCAACCGGTTGTGAGGATGATATTGAGCATGAACTTGAGCTGATTAATCTCCTGAGGGTACATCGACTGAAATCCCTTGTGCTTGTATTTCTGATGCCCCTGCCCAAAACACCGCTGGCTCACGCAGAGCCATTCCCCCTCAGGAAGGTGAACCGCCTCTTCGCCGAGACACGACGCTTATTTCCCGAAACACCCATTCATCTCGGCTGTGCGAGACCGGCGGGCGCTTATCAGATAAAGGTGGAGATACTTGCCCTGAAACACGGCTTTGAAGGCATTGCCTTCCCATCGGAGGAAGTAGTCGCCATCGCCAGAAAGCGCCACTTTGCCATACGCTTCGAAGAAACCTGCTGCGCGTTAATTGAATAGTAATGGACATGTTGTGTCCACGGATTACACAAATCAGACCAGTCCCTGTTCAATCATGGCATCGGCAACCTTCAAGAAACCGGCGATGTTGGCGCCCACCACATAATCACCCGGACAACCATATTCCTTCGCCGTGCGCCAGGAATTATCATGAATCTCTTTCATCAGTTCCTGAAGCTTGGCGTCCACATACTCCCTGCTCCAGTGTATAAACTGGGCGTTTTGCGCCATTTCAAGTCCAGAGACCGCCACACCGCCGGCATTCGCCGCCTTACCGGGACCGTAAAGAATCTTCGCCTCCTGAAAGACATGGACTGCCTGTGGGATGCAGGGCATGTTTGCACCTTCAGCCACAAGGTAGCAACCATTCCTGACAAGGGTCTTTGTATCCTCTTCTTCAATCTCATTCTGGGTGGCGCATGGGAAGGCACAGTCACAAGGGATATCCCAGGGCTTGGCGCCATCTCTATAGGTGACACCCTTGAAATGCCCGGCATAATCACGAATCCTGCCCCGCCTGACATTCTTGAGCTCAAAAATAAAGGCAAGCTTTTCTTCATTGATGCCGTCAGGGTCATAAATGACGCCATCTGAATCGGACATGCTCACAACCTTTGCGCCTAGCTGGATGAGTTTCTGCGCCGTGAACTGGGAGACATTGCCCGAGCCGGAGATGGTGCAAACCTTTCCCTTGAACTCCTCTTCACGGGTCCTCAGCATCTCACGGGCAAAATAGACACAGCCATAACCGGTTGCCTCGGGGCGCAGGTGTGAACCGCCCCAGTTCAGGCTCTTGCCCGTCAGTGCGCCATTGAATTCATTCACAATGCGCTTATACTGTCCGAAGAGGTATCCGATTTCCCGTTTACCAACACCGATGTCGCCAGCGGGGACATCAGTTGCGGGACCGATATGGCGGTAGAGCTCTATCATAAAGGACTGACAAAAGCGCATGACCTCTCCATCAGACTTTCCCTTGGGGTCAAAATCAGAGCCGCCCTTGGCGCCGCCCATATACAGGGTAGTCAGGGCATTCTTGAAAATCTGCTCAAACGCCAGAAATTTCATAATGCCTAAATTGACGCTCGGATGGAACCTGAGCCCGCCCTTGTAAGGACCGATGGCACTGTTGAATTCCACACGGTATCCGCGGTTTATCTGGATTTCACACCTGTCATCAATCCAGGGCACGCGGAACATGATGACCCGCTCAGGCTCAGTGATACGTTCAAGGATTTTGTGCTTTTCATAGATAGGATGTCGGTCAAGGGCTGGCTCAAGCGACTCAAGAACCTCCCTGACCGCCTGGTGAAATTCATACTCGCGCGGGTTACGATGGATAATCGTTTCCATAACGGAATTGATACATGCCTTAGACATGGTTTCCCCCCATTCATTCTCCCAACATTTGCCCCTTATAAAATCAACCGGGCAATATGAGATATACAACGATTCAACTAAAGTTTATTCTTATCGTGGATTAGGAATAGCAGAGGCAAATCCAAACATGAAGTCTGACACCATTTGCCTTAAAAATGGCAAAAGAACTCATTATTCAGGAAATATTTCCTGAATAAATATCCTATTCCCCCCATTCCCCGAAAACGGTGCCATCAATAAACATCTGCCCTTGACATCAATTATTCTGCCGGATAATGGACATTTATCAATTCTGAATTAAGGAAGGTTATTCCCGTTCACAGGGGTGAATCTCCTTGGAAGATAAAAAGGAAAACCGAATTCGCATCCTCCTGAATATCCTCTCCCAGACTGAAAAATCCATAGGTGCAACACGTCTGGCGGCTGCCTTCAGCAATTTCGGCATCAATGTCAGCGACCGGACCCTGCGGCTTCTGCTTGATGATATGGATGAGCGGGGTCTCACGGAGAATCTGGGACGCCTGGGCAGGCGCCTCACACCGAAAGGGTTTAAGGTTGCCTCGGAGCATGTCTCCGCCTCCCTCTGGGGATTTGTGAACGTAAAGGCGGAAACCCTTGCTTCCCAGATGACATTCTCACTATCCCGCCAACGCGGCACCATTGTCCTGAACACCTCATTTATCCCGAAAAAATACATGCCAGTGGCGGCAGAGGAGATTCTCCGCGCCTATCGCGCCGGCATAAGTTATGGCGAGCTTCTCGCCATCGGGATGCCGGGGGAGATATTCTGCGGACAGCGTGTGCCGGATGATGACATCGCCATCGGGACAGTTTGCGGAATCACGGCAAATGGCATCTTTCTGCAGGCGGGAATTATCACCATATCCATCTTCGGCGGTCTCCTTGAAATAAATGAGGGGCGTCCCCAGTATTTTCAGCACATCATCAAATACAGCGGGACAACCATTGACCCCCTTGAGATTTTCATGCGGGGCGAGATGACATCGGTGGGGCAGGTGGCTCGTGGGAGACGCGGCTTGATTGGCGCAGGATTCCGGGAGGTCCCTGCCACCAGTCTGCCCAGGATAGAACGGTTCCGTGAGCATATGACCAAGGCGCGGCTGAAGGGCATCATTGCCATCGGCAAGCCGGGTCAGCCCCTTGCCGCCTCGCAGGTCACTCAGGGGCGGGTTGGGGTCATTGTCATGGCGGGGTTGAATCCGATTGCCGCCGCGCAGGAGCGCCACATCCCGATTAAGTCCTTCGCCATGTCGCGCCTTTATCCTTATGAGAAACTGGTTCACTTCAGCGTCCTGCGGAAATTCTTCTGATGAGTCTGCGGCGCTTTATTTTCTTCCCGTTATATCGGGATGGTTCACAATGAAAATCACCATGTCAGGAAATATATGATAATGGAGGGTGACAAAAAGCAAGACCGATACAGGGGCGCCTTGCTGGGGATGGCAATTGGCGATGCCCTGGGCGCGCCGGCGCAAGGTCTTAAACCCGCACGCATTGTTCAACTCTTCGGCACGCTCAATGATTATCTGGAATCTGATGTGGCATTTGAGGCAATGCCCTCCCACT
Organism: Candidatus Sumerlaeota bacterium; assembly: GCA_026398545.1. GTDB lineage: Bacteria > Sumerlaeota > Sumerlaeia > MWCT01 > MWCT01 > JAPLSR01. The sequence goes on from JAPLSR010000297.1 coordinate 15,231, forward strand.
GGCGCCTGAAAGGTCTCTATTCGCTTCCGACCCAGCAGGCGCTCACTGCCGCCGAATCTCTCATTTTGTCAGCGGGATACAACCTGAAGGATATCTTTGACATCTTCAAGTCTATGGCGGCTGGCGAGGGCACGCCTGACATCTTCCGCGGAATCAATGAGCATTTCCGCAAGGTGCTGGAGCGCCTGAAACATGCAGGCGAGGCTCTTGGCAATGCCCTGCCCTGTCCGGGCATAACCGAGGCGTGCCGCATCCTGCCGCTGGCGCTCCATTTCCAGAATGATGAAACCTCACTGATGCACGCCGCCATTGAATGCGCCCTTCTGACAGGTAACGACCACCGCGCCGTTGCGGGTGCGGCGGCTTATGCCTTCTCAGCCTCCAGCCTCGCCGGAAACCCGGAGTTTGTGATGCGCAACTGTTCAGAGTTTGCCACAAATCTCCGTCGTTTCACACAAAAAAGTGAAGAAGTCCTTCAGGATGAATACGGGCGCTATCTGCCCGGAGACCTCACACCGGCAACCTATTATGAAATGAGCGAGGCGCTTTCTATTCTCTCCCCCTGCCTGCGGGAAAAAAATCCGGAACTTGTCCAGAAAACCATCCTTGCCGAGGCAAACCGCCTCAATCCCCCCTTCCCCATCTCCTCACCAAACCAGGATTTTGCCCCATCAGCAGTGACATTTGCGATTCACACTGCGCTCTCCGCCCCCAACTTCAGGCAGGGCATTGTGAGGGTCATCATGCAGGGCAAGGATGCATGTGCAATGGGCGCGCTCGCGGGCGGACTGCTGGGCTTGCGCCTTGGTGAAGAGGGGATACCGAATGAATGGCTTGAGGGACTTATGAATGCCGATGAGGTCGCCATGCGCGGGGATGAACTGGCTAACGGCTTTCCCAACTGGTCTGAACGCACAGATTTGGTTTCCCTTGAAAGTGAACTCACCCGGCGTGATGAGGAAGAGAGGCGGAAGCGCCGCGAGGCGGCTAAGCAGGCGGCGGCGAAACGTGAGAGGAGACATCCGCCAAAGCCGCAAACCGCCGCCAACCCTCAACTCCCGCCGCAGGAGGAGGCGCCGTTTGCCCCTCCGCCCTGGGTAGTCTTTGGCGAGCCATTCTCCGACCCCATCACAAAGAAGAAGGAAAAGTCATTGCGCGGACGTCGCCGCATCGGCTGGAAAGAAAAACGCAACCGGAAAAATAGTTGAGAACAAATTTACAAACTCACATTCAACGTAACCTGATAAAATCCTGAACACTCAAACCTGCATCACGAATCAAAGCCCGAAGAAGCCCGCGGTCAAGCACCTTATGGTCAGGGATGGAAAGTGCAACGGGTGTGCCTTCCTTTCATAAAAACATATGACGTGAACTGCCGACACGCATAAACCGCCAGCCTGCGCGTTAAAAAACCTTCCGTGCCTCCACT
>JAPLSR010000189.1 GCA_026398545.1 Candidatus Sumerlaeota bacterium
GTAACCGCCGCCTGGATGAACCGCCGGATCTTTTAATAACAACCGAGGTGAAAGAAACTGACCTTCTTCTCCGGGTGGAACATGCGATGTTTGCGAGCAATTGTTATGCCCTCAGGGATGCGATTGATGCCGTTATGTCAACACATGGCGGACTGAAACAAGTCATCATCAATATGGAAAAAGTGCCTTATGCCGAAACCGCCGCCTTCAGCCTCTTTCTTAAACTTAAAAAACGACTTGCACAAAGGAATGTCTCCCTTGTTCTTTACCGGGTGAAGCGCCGCGTTAAGGAAATCATCGATATGCTCAATATGGACAAGGTTTTTGACATGCGGGAACATTGATATAATCCATCTCCTACCATTTATTTCTTTATTCTTCCGTTGCTGTAATGACCTTCCCTCTTCTGACCTGCATGGTAATTGCTCCCTGTTCATCTGTGCGATAAACCCTTATGTCGTGCGCCTTGAGTCGATTCAAGACCTCAGCATGTGGATGATGATAGATGTTTCCCTTGCCAGCGGAAATTACTGCCATATGCGGATGCACACTTTTGAGAAATTCTTCCGATGTGGCTGTGCGGCTTCCATGATGTCCCACTTTCAGGACTGCCGCATGTAAATCCACCCCGGAGGTCCACATATTGCGTTCCGCCTCCGTTTCCGCATCGCCGGTGAACAAAAACCCCGCATCTCTGGTTTTCAAAAGCAGGACAACGGAACGGTTATTGTCATTCCATGTTTCAGGTGTGGGGCGTGGCGGGTTCAAAACCAACATTTCAGCACCGTCAAAACCTGTGAGTTTATCCCCTCGCGACACACTTTTTATAACTATTCCCCATTCCCGCGCTTTTTGATAAACTGTTTCATTTTTCTCTGAATTTGATGTGCTCTCACCTTCAATGAGCAAGTCCACAAAAAAGCGATTGAAGACAGAAGGCAGTCCGCCGGTATGGTCAGCATCAGGGTGGGTGATGACAACCACATCAATGGCATCAATGCCGCGGCGCTCCAGAAATTCAGATATGACCTCCGCTCCCATGTCACGTGGGTATCCCCTTCCGCCGTCAATGAGCACATTCGTCCCGCCTGCAAATTCAACATAGGTGCTGTCCCCCTGCCCGACATCCAGGAAAACAACCGCCACATCCGGTTCACTTCGCCAGAGAATCGGGAACCAGAGCAATAAGGCGGCGAGAAAAAACATTGTGAGGATAAAGGCGATTTTCCTCCGCTGTCTCCACTCCCGCCTTTCCAGAATCCAGTTCCCGCAAAGAAGCGCTCCATAATAAACTCCCACCATAATCCATGGAAGTGATGGAAGATGAAGCATGGTGAAAGGGAAATGGGATAACTGTTGAACCACCCACCTTAAAAGGTTCAATACAATCTCAGTCATGCCTCCCAAAATGGGCAGGATGGCGGGAAAAAGCGCACCGAGTGTTATCATGAGTATCCCGCCATTCAGGCAGAGGAAGGCAAGGGGTATGGTGACAATATTGGCAACCAAAGCCATAATGGAAATCCTGTGGTAATAATATGCCATGAGTGGCAGAAGGGCGATTTGAATGGCAATGACGGTAAAGAGTGGACGCAAAAGAAACCGGTTTATTCTGGCATGTATCCCCTTTTTCTCCTGAGGCAACCTTTCAAGATTAAACATGAGATGATTCTTGAAGAATGGCATGAAAATTATAATTGCATAAACGCAGGTGTATGATAATTGAAAGTCCATCTGAAAAAGCGCTCTCGGGTTGAAGATGAGTGTCCAGAAGGCGGCAAAGGAAATGAGGGACAAACTTTCCAATGGACGCCGCAGACCTGGAAGCCAGTATGATGAGAGGAGGCAGGTCACCATTATTGATGCCCTGACCACAGGGGTGCGGAATCCCACATAGGCGCAAAACAACCAGATAAATATAACCGTCAGGATTGAAACAGTGCGGATGTGAAGACGCGCCAGGTTCAGGATAAAAAGGATAAAAATAGCGAACATGCCAACATGCAGCCCGCTCACGGAAAAAAGATGAACGAGTCCCGTGCGGAGAAAATCCTCCCTCTCATCCCTTGATATATCATGCGTCACCCCGCAGGTCAATCCTTTCAGAGTGGCGGCGTTTTTCGGCGACAGGTTTGCGCTGAAATTCTTATCTGCATTCGCACGCAGGTGTGAAAGGGAATGATAGATGCCGTAAAAAATGGAACGCCCATCCGGTGGGGGCGAAATCTTCACCTCACTATTCCTGTTAATGCGGAACACGATGTGAATCCCCTGAAGGCGGAGCCATGCGCGATAATTGAAAAGGGTGGGATTCCTGAACGAGGGGGGAATGCTCGCCCGGGCGCATATCATGATAAAATCCCCGCAGGCGGGGTCTTTTCCGGCTAACCCCTCCGCCACTTCCCCATACACAAAGACCAGAGCCCTCGTGTTTATCGGATATGACACACCATCCTGCATAAGATGGAGGTCCCTGACGGGAAATTTGCACACATTCCGATACAAATCCGGTTCATCGGCGAGACATCCTTTGATGGTGACAAACGGGCGTTCGGAAAGAGTTTTTGCAATTTGCTCGGAGGTGCAGTCCTTTTCTACAATCAGTCGCTGCTGATATAAACCAAGAAAAAGAATGGCAAAAAGAAGAAGTCCTCCGCTACCTGGTGTCGCGGCTTTATCTCTTCTGAAAAGCAGCCATGCCTCTGAGGCAAGGAGAAATAGAATACCTGTCAGGCATAGATAGGATGGAATGGGAAGAAAAGTCCCGAGAATCCGCCCCGAAATCAAGATGAGGAGAGATATGAAGGCTGGCCTCTTCATGGCAGGTGGCGCCCTTGTTTCAAGGCCAGATATACATCGCACATCTGTAAGGCTTTGTCATAGAGGCAAAAAAGGTTATCGGCTCGCTGCCGTGCCGCCTCCCCCATATCGGAGGCAAATTTGCGATTTGAAAGGAGTTCGCAAAGCCGCTCTGTCAAAAGCCTTTCATCTCCTTCCGGCACAACAAAACCGGTCACACCTTCACTAATGATTTCAGGCACAGCCCCCTTGTCCACACCAATGACCGGCGTTCCACATGCCATCGCCTCCATCACTGCGCGACAGCTTCCCTCAGAACCGAGCCCCAGAAAGAGTGAGACATCCATTGCCCCATACGTCAGGGGGAGGTCATGGGTGCGATACCCCGCCATGACCACACACCCCTGAAAAGGCGGCTCACTCATGATGTTTCTGATTTTGCCCTGCAGTTCCCCCTGTCCCACAATCATAATCCGGCACTTCGGGACACTTGAGAGGACGTGGGGCAGGGAGGCAAACAGCCAATCAATCCCCCTGTCTTTTCTCAGGCGCGCCACAATACCTGCCACTGGGGCATCCTCCGGAATCCCCAGCTCATGTCTTAAGCGCCTCCTGTCCACATCCGGGCGATACCGCTCCAGATTGACCCCTCCACGTATTACAAACACACGCGGGGCAAGAAGTGGATACCATCTCAGGAATAATCGCCGCATTGCCACGGAAGGGACAATGATGCCATCTGTAAGCCCTGTGAATAAATGACGGTGAAACGGGTCATGATAAGGTGAAACAAATCGGTGCATCGTGCGGAACACGAATGGTCTGGGCAATATACCTCTTGTCGCCAGAACGGCAATCCAGTGGTCATGGAGGAGATGACAATGCACCACATCAGGACTCAGTGTCTCAATGTGACGTCGCAAGCGCCGGACATCCTGCATTATATGAAAAGGGTTCAAACGTCCATCCAGATGAAGGTCGGGAAGAATGGAGAGTCCCATGCCTTTGACATATTTCTCCAGCGAACGTCCCTGCTCAAAACCTAAAATGACATCATGACCAAGCGCCTTCTGGTAAAAGGCAAGATTGACCATCGGTTCCGCCACACCTGTCAATCTCTTGGTGGAAGCCAGATGGATGACCCTGAGAGATTCCTGCATCATGATAATCCGTGTGAATCCATATCCTACGTCAAACGAATCTTTATTTCCCCTTCCTTCCCACTTCAAGGAAATTCTCCTTGATAATAAGAGTCCTCTTTGAAAAGGATTCACTATTTTCAATGAAAAAGGTTTCTTTATGTCAAACAAACAGCATTATTCAGTATCATGTGCCATGATTGTGGCAATGTTTTTACTTTGTTCCTGCGCCCTCATCCACAGGCGCAATCCCGCCGAACCTGAATTATCTGTGAATGAATATTTCCCCCATAATGCCGGTGCGAAATACACCTACCGTATCATTATAGACAAGCAGAGCACGGAACGGACTTTTCAATGGAAAGGTGCGGATGAGGTGAATGGGAAAAAGGTGTATATCTTCACCGACGGCAGGGGATATACTAAGGGTTATGAATTGACACCCGATGCGGTGCATCTGCGGGGCATTTCCCTTGAGAACCAGACGAAACCTTCATGGTATAGAGGCGATAATGTTAGCCTGAAGTCGCCGATTGCCGTTGGAAATGAGTGGACAATCAATGCGAGTGTGGAAACTGATCGAACAAAGATACATCAGAGCGGCAGGGGGAAAATCGTCCGGCTGGAAAAGTGCGATGTGGCTGCGGGAAGTTTTGACGCCGTCAAAGTCCTCTATAATAT
>JAPLSR010000328.1 GCA_026398545.1 Candidatus Sumerlaeota bacterium
GGAGCGCGGGGCGTTTTCCAAACTTACGATTATGCGTCTCTGTCCCTCCCGCCCCATGGAATAAGTATCAATCCCTTCCACCTCTGAAAGGAGTTTGTGGATGAATTTCCGCTCGGCGGGTGTCATGGGTTCCAGTTCCACCGGTTGCCCTGTTTTTCCAACCTTTTCCGCGGCGCTGAGGGCGATTTTTTCGAGCCGCCGGTTGACCCGCTCCCTGTAGTTTTCAACATCCACAAGGATGAGGGGCATGTCCCGCTCACTGCGGCTTATCATCCGGTTGGTCAGGTGCTGAATGGCGTCTAACGTCTCTCCGCGCTTGCCGATAAGGAGTGAACCACTCTCCGAATGAATGTCGACATGCAGGAATTCTTTCTCCGGCCTGATACTGACCTCAGCCATTATTCCCATCTGTTTGAGGAGCTCCACCACCCGTTCCCGTGTCACGACGATGAGGGTGTCTAATTTCATGCGGAGTCGGAAGCGGAGCTCTGGCGGACTTCCCTCCGGTGCGCTTTCCTGAAAAGACCCAACCACCTCGAATGCCTCTCTGGGCATCCGGAACTGTTTGACGGCAAAGTCTATGGCATCCTTCTCCGAGCCTGCTATGATTTCAATCTCTTTCATCTTTCGCCACCTCTGTTCAGCCTTCGTAGCCACTTCGGCGAAGTAGGCTATGGTCAGGCGGAAACTCTGGGACGGGGGGACGTTCATGCCCCCGCACTCTCAAAGCCTCCGACCTTAATTTTCCCGCATCATGCACCTTGCGCCGCCTTCTCTTTTTTCATGTGCCGATTGATGTAAAATTGCTGCGCCGCCTGGAGTATATTGGAAACAAGCCAGTAAAGGATTAGACCGGAGGAGAGATTGTAAAGGATGAAGGTGAAAAATATCGGGAAGAAATACGTCATCATCTTCTGATTGGGGTCCGCCACCGCTGTGCTTGAAAACATGGAGACAAAAACCTGGCTTATGCCCATTAGAATCGGGAGGAAATTAAGATAAGGACCAAGGAGCGGAAGCGTAGTCCCGAAGGACACAAGGCGGTCGGGCGCGGCAAGGTCTTTAATCCATAAAAATCCCGCACCACGGAGCTCGGATGATTCCGATAAGAGAAAATATAGCGCAATGAAGATGGGCATCTGTAGCAAAAGTGGCAGACAACCTCTCAAAAAACCAAGCGGATTAATTCCGTGCTCCTTGTAAAGCTCCATTAGTTTTTTATTCTTCAGCTGGGGATTGTCCTTGTATTTCTCATTCAGTGCCTCAATTAGCGGGCGGATTTTTGCCTGCTCTGCCATTGCCTTCGCCTGTATCTTCATCCCTTTGTATGTGGGAAATAATGTGATGATGCGCACAATAATCGTCAGCCCGATGATGGAGACTCCGTAATTATTCAGAAGCCCGTGCAACCAGTCGAGGATATAAAGGAGAAGGATGCACAGCGCCCGCATCCACCCCCAGTGGGTGTAGAACATTGCCCTGGAGAGCTCAAAACCGGAACGCTTCAGGAGGTTGTATTCTCGCGGTCCTGCAAATATCTTATAAGTTTGTGTCCGCGAACCTTCAGCGGGAAGAGAGGTCTTTTTCGTCCATATCGTGGCAGAGGCGGGCGGCAACTGCGGTATGCGTTCCTGTGAGCCGGGATTTATAATATTTTTGGGTCTGATGACACTTGTAAAGGCAACACCCTTCTCACCGGTGGGTATGATTGCGGCGAGGAGGAAGCGGGTGTTCTGTCCGCCCCAGACCACCTCGCCAGTCACATTCTGGGCGGTCTCAGAGGGTCTCAGCCCTTTTGTAATACCATTGGTAAGAGAGTAAACACTGCTCGCATATCTTTTCTCATAAGTGTCCTGAATATTGAATAACTGTCCGAAGCCGGGACCCCATGAGACTCCAAGACCGCGCCCGTCGTCATTGATGACAATATCGCCCTTTGTGTTATTGTGCAGTGTGATGGTTAAGTCTGTCAGGCAGGAATTCTTCCTGAAGAGAAATCGCTTTGTGATGGAGACCCCTTCCTGGGGCGGCGAGGTAAAGAGCACATCGATATCCCCGTTGGGCAGGCGTGTTATCTGGTGCTTGAAGAGGAGTCTGTTGAGGAGACTGTAACTCTGTCGTGAGTTATACTCCCTGAAGTCAACTTCGCTGGGGAGTTCGCGGTCAACATCGTCATTCAATGGTTCAACAAGGCTTGCGATGTGTGAGGTTTGTTCATCCTTGCCGCCGGTGGACATTTTGAGGAGGTCCCAGCGCGCAGGACGCCCTCCGCGGTTGGTGAGCTCAATCCGGTAAAGGTCGGTCTGGATGGGGATTATGGTTTCCTTTTCCCGCTCCTTTTCTCGTGGAAGGGCAGGGGTCGTCGGTCGCTTTTCGCCAGGGGGGATTTCAGCCCGGAGTCGTGAAACGGTGGTTCCCATGTCTGCTTCGGTGGATATTTTGCCCAGCTCTTTGCCCCCTTCAATTGTTTCCTGTGTCCCTGCTAACTCTTTTTGCCTTTGCCGCTTCTTCTGCTCTTGGGCAATCCGATTCATGAAAAAGAGATATATCAAAACGGTTATAATCAGAAAAAGTGTCCAGCGTTTTTCCATTGAACCAGTCCCTTTTGAGTATTATCGCTGCCAAAACGACGTCACGGCACGGGGTCAAAGCCCCCCGGATGAAAAGGGTGACACTTCACAATCCGCCTGAAAATGAGCCACAGACCTGAAAGCAAGGGTTTCCTCTGCAAGACCTCCGCGGCATAGTTGGAACAGGATGGCACAAAGCGGCATGCAGGTGGAAGCACACGGGATAAATATTTCTGGTAAAATCTGACAAGGTAAAGCAGGATGTGCCTTGCAATCAGGTCAATCTTTGCAAACACGTATCAACTCCGCCCTTTTCAAAAGAGAGGCAAGCTCATCATAAACCTCTTTGAAAGAGAGGTCTTCAGCCCCTCGCTGCACATGAATCACAATCTCCTCCCCCGATGTGAGATAAGAGCGTTGGAGACGAAATGCCTCGCGGAGGAGGCGTTTCATGCGGTTCCGCCTGACAGCCTTGCCAAATTTCCGCGGAATCGTTATTCCCAGCCTTGCGGGCTTATCCTCCTCTCCCTTGAGGTGAATGAGTGTGAACGCTTGTGAGCGAACGGCTTTGCCCCCCTCATACACTCTTTGAAACTCACTCTTTTTCGTCAGACGATAAATCCCGGGAAAAGGATAATTTTTCATGAACGTTATCTTGTCTCCGCCTGAGGCGGACTAATGTGATAGTCTTGCCCTCCCCCTGGCGCGACGCCTCTTGAGCACAAGTCTGCCAGCCTTCGTGCTCATCCGGTGGCGAAACCCATGCTTATTCTTCATCTTGCGAATACTCGGTTGAAAAGTTCGTTTCATCTACCGCCTCCACACAAAAATAGAAGTTGACCTATATTGTCCCCGTCAAAAGACTGTCAAGTGGGTTTTTCTATGAATAATGGTCCGGGCGCATCTCACGATTTCGCGAGATGCACCTGTGTTTAAACTCATCAGGATTGAATCTTGCAGGAAGTTGTTCGTCCTGTTTTACGGTAGCCTTCACTTCATATTAAATTGTCTTCACCTTGCTCACAATGGTGGCGAG
>JAPLSR010000383.1 GCA_026398545.1 Candidatus Sumerlaeota bacterium
CCAGCAACATCTTTCCCTCCTTGAAGATGCCCAGCCGGCGCTCGTTCGGGAAAAATACAACGTTTCATGTTTCCCGATTCCTCCCGGAAAAGAGGAAAGACTGAAGGCAATCAAACCTCGCCGGAGGGTAAATAAGAAAAGGATATTTCGACTTGTCACCCGCGTCTCCCTTGTTGCAGGGCTTGTGTTGCTTGCAATAATCATTTATGCTCCATTAAAACATATTCTAAGACCCGTGCCCAAACCTGATAAAAAAGGTGTGACTGGCGTTAAACCAATCTCAGATACTGCGTTGGGAGAGACCCCATCTCCGACATTAACACCCTTCCCCGTGGTGCCCAAAGGACCGGGCTTTTTCAAACAACTTATTGGGAAATCCACTGATGCGTTGAGTATGAAAAAGATTATCGCCATGGCATCCAGACCAACACCCACCCCACGACCAAAACCCAGAGTCACGCCTCGAGCAACACAAACCCCCCGCCCTTCGCGTGTGGACAAGGTTATTGAGGTCGACTTCAATATAGGTGAATTTATGGGTGTGAAGCAAACTCCACGTCCGGCATTTAAATATAATATCACCACACCGGAAGGTCCGGCAATGTTGCTTCTCGACCCGCTTGTATTTATCAAATTGCCAAAGATGGTCATTGAAAATAAAGAGTGGCACAAGGGGAGGTTGAGGGTAATTCAGGAAGGGGTATCCAGTATTTATGCACTGGAGGCGCCCTCGGATATCCTGAAGGAGGTTCCCAGGAAAAAATAAGGGTGACAGTAATCGGCTCTTTCACCGCAAAGGGGCGAGGACACAAAGTTTTAAAAGGATAACCACACATGGTTGAGAAAGATGAGAAAATGCCGGAACTTGGGAAATGTTCGGACTTTGAACAGGTTCTAACTTCCGTCAGGGATTTTGTGAATTCCCTCCGTTTATCTGATGAGGAGAAAAATCTCTTTATAAAAGAAAAGATTGAAACATTTGAAGATGTTAAGTTCACACTTGTCCCTTCCTTTACCGAATCAGATAAGGAAAGGACAAAGTCTTATGAAGCCGCCGCCGAGACAATAGTGCAACATGAATCTCGGGTGCTGGTTTTCAGCCTCAATGAGAAAACTGAAATACCTCTGAAACAAATTTATGATGTTGAATGTCCCATCCTTTTCCGCTTTGGGTCTGAAGAACGATTCTGGATTGTGGATCAGCCTGACGAATCTCATTTCCGGTTCTGTCATTTTGAAGGCAGGTTCCTTATCCGAAGTTTCTCCACTCCAATAGGAAGTGAGCATTGTTGCATTGGTTATCCGGCAAACATGATTCTGGATAAGAAGGGGTGTCTTTACATCCTGGATGGGCTTCTGCAGACAGTTCACAAATTCTCCCCTGAAGGTGTGTGTGACACCAATTTTGAGGACCGGATGATGACGGCAAGTCCCCTGTTATCCGTGCAGGATTTTGATTTGTTGGAATATTCAAGTACCCTTTTTGTTACAGATTATGTTAAAGGCTCGTTGAGGAAATTTAGCCTCGATGGAAAGGAACTGGGTGAGGTTGTAATTGCAGGAGATAAAGGAGAAGAGTCAATTGAGACGCCCACAGGTGTGGCGGCAATTCCGGATGGGCGTCATTTTGTCATAGACCCGGTGCGCAGGCTGATGGTGGAGATTGACTTTAACGAGAAGGTCGGGAGAAGATTTCATCTGGGTAAGGACGCCGGAAGGAAGGAAGATTTTTTCACCATGATGCAGTCAGGTCCCGGCGGGACACTTTTTCTCGCCGATTTCTTTACTCAACGTATCCGTGTCTATGATTCGGGGGGGCAGTTTTTGGGGCAGATAAATATCGGTGCCGGTACGGAGCTCCCGGACGTCACTCTCGGCTTTTTTGACGTCCGTTCCGATGGGAGGGTATTCATCCTTGACCCTCATTCCCTCAAAATTCATTGCCTGGAACGCCGTTTCGATACTTGATTTTCCACATATTTTCCTTTCAAATTTCTTGCAATTCTTCTTCGGGGTGTTAAAGTTACCCACATGTTCATTGAATATTAAGCATCAAGCCGTGATTCTTTAAAATTTTCATGAAGGAGCAATGCCTTATGCGCCAGATTTCCAAAGTCTCTGAGGGTATCTGGGGTGGTGAACGTTCCCTGGATGTGTATTCCCGGCTTTTAACGAACCGCATGGTTTTTCTGACCGGTGACATTGATGATGAAAAGGCAAATCTCCTTGTGGCCCAGATACTTTTCCTCGATACTCAGGATTCTTCGAAGGATATCCACTTTTTCATAAACAGCCCCGGTGGGTATGTGACGGCAGGTCTGGCATTGTATGATGTGATGAAATATGTCCGCAGTGACATCCGGACCATCTGTGTCGGGCAGGCTGCATCGATGGGTGCAATAATCCTTGCGGCGGGGAAAAAGGGCAAGCGCATCGCCCTTCCCAACGCCCGCATTTTGATACATCAACCCATGGGAGGAATGGAGGGCGTTGTCAGCGATATTGAGATTCACGCCAATGAGCTGTTGCGTATTCGTCAGAGGCTGAATGAAATCCTCTCGGAGGAGACCGGCAAGCCGCTTGAAATCATCAGCCGCGACACTGACCGTGATTTCTTCCTTTCCGCCGAGGAGGCAAAAGAGTATGGTATTGTTGACTATGTGGCGAACATTCGGGAGGAATGAGTTTTAAATGAAAGCCGGTGCTTTTTATGATACACTCCATACAACCCATCGTTGCAATTATAGGTCGTCCCAATGTAGGTAAATCCACCCTCTTTAATCGCATCATAGGTCGCCGCAAGGCAAATGTGCTGGATACCCCCGGCCTTACCCGCGACCGCAATTATGCCATGACGGATTGGAACGGAAAGCCCTTTCTCCTTGTGGATACAGGCGGCTATGACCCCATGGAGGGAAACGATATCAGCACCCGCGTCCGGGAACAGGTCCTAATGGCAATTGATGAGGCGGATTCTATCATCTTTATCACCGATGTCACTGAGCCGGATAATGCGATTGACAGGGAAATTGTCGAAATACTCCATCGCTCGGGGAAGCCCTTTATCCTGACTGTCAATAAGTGCGATAATGAGCCTTTAGAGTATGAGGCAAACCGATTTTATCAATTCGGAACTGAGGATATCCACCCAATCAGCTCCACGCATGGTCTGGGAATAGGAACCCTCCTTGACAGGGTGACGGCGCCTTTTCAAAAGTCTGGTGGGGAGGCGGAGGCGGATGATGTAATCCGCGTGGCGATTGTTGGCAGGCAGAATGTGGGAAAATCCACCCTTGTGAATTGCATTCTGGGGGAGGAGAGGGTGATTGCCAGCCCAATACCCGGCACCACCCGCGATGCGGTTGATACGCCCTTTAATCTTGGTGACAAAAAATATCTCATTATAGACACTGCGGGCATACGCCGCCGCGGCAAGGTGGAAAGAGGGGCAGAATATCTCAGCGTGACATCTTCCATTATGAGCATTCAGAGATGCGATGTTGCGATATTACTCCTCGATGCCATGGATGGAATTATAGCCCAGGACACCCATATCGGCGGTTACATCCAGGATGCCTGCCGCGCCGTCATTATTGCCGTGAATAAATGGGACTTGCTCGAAAAGGATACAGGCACCGCCGGCGCATTCGCAAAAAAAGTCATGGAACATTTCGATTTTCTCCCCTATGCCCCTATTATATTTATCTCTGCCAGAACAGGACAGCGAGCGATGAAACTTTTTCAACTGATTGACGAAATCATCCCGCAGTATCGCATCCAGATTGATACCTCTCTTCTCAATAGAGAACTCCAGAACATCCTCAAACGCCATCAGCCCCCCATCCAGAAAGGTCGCGAGCTTACAATTAAATATATCACCCAGACCGGCACTTCGCCCCCCACATTCACCCTGTTTGTCAATAGCCCCGACCTGGTGCACTTCTCCTATGAGCGATTTTTGAGGAATCAATTCTCTGAGGTGTTCGGTCTTAAAAGGACGCCCATCCGGTTGAAATTTAAACGCAAATCTAAAGACTGACCGGGCTCACATTGAAAGGAGCAATACCCATGCTTGTTGATTTCCACAACCACACCGAACTGTGCTGTCATGCAAGTGGCGATATGGAGGAGTATGTCCGTGCCGCCATCGGAAAAGGGATAAAAATATTTGGATTTGCCGACCATTCTCCATGGATGCTTCAGGAGAATATCAAAATGGCGCTTTCCTATGATGAAGTGCCTGTCTATATCTCCCGTGTCAGGGCGCTGAAGGAACATTACTCCAGGGTCAATAACCCGGAGATCCAGATTCGACTTGGAATGGAAATGGACTTCATCCCTGAGCGAATCGCTCATGTGGCAGAGTGCCTTGAGGAGTATGAGTTTGATTATACCATCGGCTCGGTGCATTATATTGGCACATGGGGATTTG
>JAPLSR010000457.1 GCA_026398545.1 Candidatus Sumerlaeota bacterium
TCACCGTGAAGGCAAAGGACAAGGACGTCCATATTGCTAATGTGGCTATCCTCGGCAACACGGCGAATGGCTATCAGGTTGTTTGCCAGGTCCCCGTGGATGCGAAAGGCAAGAAAGCTACACTCAAGAACTTCGCCCTGCCCAGCGTTCTTGGCGGCGCCGATTGGGGCGAATATTACATCTATGCCCAGATGGCCAAGCCCGACACCTCTTTCAATCCGGATACCTTTGAGGCTACACCCGGACGCTATGAGATCGAATTCAGTGTCCGCAAAAAGTAACACCTGACCTGCTAACCAATGGGGCCTTTGATAACAGATAAAAGGTCCCTTTTTTTCGCATACCGTTTGGAGAAAAAATATGTATAAATCAACTTCCACATCACTAAATTATATCAAGATTCTGGGGATATTCCTGTTTATTTCCGTTGTCTTCCATTTATTTGGACAACCTGCGCCACTCTCCACTCCATCCCGTGAACCCGGAGATTATTCAGACCTCTATCAACCCCTTCCCGAAAGGGATAACGCCCTCCCTGATATTCAACAATACAACCAGACCGCCGAACTTATCAAGTGGTGGCAGAATGAACTGAAGCGCGCCGACCGCCTTACCACCGCCCAGACAACCCTTGTTGCCCGAACCACTTATGACAGCATGCGGCGCAAGGCCGGCGCCGGAGCATTCGACTCCGTTCCGTCTCCCAAATCCTTTGAAAATGTGAAACGGGCAATCCTGATCTTCCAGAAAGACAGCCGCGCCAACGACAACATCTGGAAAATGCTGGATAAATTATCACCGGAAGAAAAAGATGCCATCACCTCCAGGCAACTGAACCTCCTCGCCTCCTTCCAACAGGGATTCCACTCCCTCCTGCACCTGCAACTCAAACAACTGAACGGCTCACGGGAAAAGATAGATAGGGAACTCGAATTTATAAAACAGAAACTCGATAACCCGGAATCGCTCGATCCTGTCGAAAAGGAAACCTTTACGGATGAAATCGAAAGTGAATTGAGCGATATTAAAGATAAACTGGAAACCGGCAGGGATAATAAAAAAGACCTTTCTTTTGAAATCGTTGATCTGCAGAAGGAAATTGACGAGCTGCACGGGAAGGAAAAAATCCTCCTGGAATCTGCAGAAAAAAAATTCGACAAATCTGCCATGGAAACCCTTGTCGGAAAAAAAGACGATGCCATGGAAAATATCATCGCCCCTCAGGAAAGCCCTTCTGCCGAAGAGGAAGAAAAACTGGCGATCGAGATAGGGGAAGAAAATGAAGCCCTCGCCTCCGATGAAGGCGTCAACGAACTCATCACATTCTGGAACGACCTGCTTCAACTGACGGAAAAGCAGAAGAAATATGTGCAGGAGTTCATGGCAGAAGAGGAACAGGAAAAGGCCCTGACGGTTCAAAACAATACCCTTGAAGCAAAGAAAAATAACCCCGTCCGCCAGTTTGCTTCAGATGAAGAAAAAGAACAATTCAGGCAGAAACTTTTCAAACAGCAGGCAGACCTCCTCAAACAGATGGCTCAGATCAATCGGATGGAGAATGTCATTAAAATCCGAATTGACGCCAGCGAAAAGGTCTTCAACGATAAGATGAAAAAACTGGATCAGGCATCTCAGGAGGCATTTGAAGCGGCCAAGCCTCTGTGGAGCGCCATCTTTGAGGAACTCGACTCCTGGCCCGACAAGGCCGAACGCTGGAAAAAGGCCCAAAAGGCGCGGGAAAATTTTATGAAGTATATGAAAAAGAATGTCAGACCGCTTAATCCGAACCTGATAAAGACCCTGCCCACCCAGACCCCGACTCCATAAAAATAATGATTCACTATCTGGTTTCCTGGAGGGAGACCTGCTCATGTCCTGGGGCGGAAATCCTGCGGCGCTCCAGCAGAGAACCATCCAGACGGTAGAGTTCGATAATCGCCTTGCGATAATTGATGACGGACTGTATCTCGGCAATCTGGCTGGAAAGCAGGTCGCGCTGCGCCTGCGCCACGAGGATTGAGGTGGATTTTCCCACGCGGAATTTTTCCGTCTCCACGCGCAGCGACTCTTCCTGGAATTGGCGCGTTACGGCGGTTGCGTCCACCTGTTCCCGCGTGCGGTTGACCTCGATATAGGCGGTTCGCACATCCACCTGAGCCAGCTGGTCCAGATTCTCCAGCGCCTCCTGCGACTGGAGGAGGCACAACTCGGCACGCTTGTTCCGCGCACGGGCGGCGCGGTTCCCCAGAGGATAGGAAAATTGAAATCCAGTTGTCCAGTCGCTGCTTTCGCCATCGTCAATATCATCCACCGAACCCCGGAAGGAGTTTGCGTAGCCCGTTTTCCCCAGGTTGATAAACACATCCATGACAGGGAGCAGACCATTGCGCGTTTTTACCAGTTCCAGGTCGCCTTTTTTGATTTGCAGACGCGCCTGGTTCAAGTCCGGTCGCCATTTCTTTGCAATCTTTAGGTGCTCCTGAATCCCTGCCATCTGGACGGTGGGTATGCGGGGTTCCTCCATCAGGGTCATATTGCGGTTAAAAGGGTCATCACCGGCAGGATTGAGCAGACGCAGTAGATTAAGGCGGGTTTTCTGAAGGGCGCTGTTGGCGTTGATGAGCGCCTCTTTGCGCAGTGCCACCTCGGACTTGGCGGCGTAAAGTTCAGACTCCGCAAGTTGTTCCAGACGCACACGTTCCTCCGCCTCGCTCAGTTGGCTCTCTGCCACTTCGAGAGACTTCTTATAAATCTCCATCTGCCGTTCGGCAAGAACGCAGTCCCAGTAGGTCTCCTCCACCTGCGCCACAAGCGACTGGGCATAACCGCGCAGCTCGAACTCGGAAGAGAGGGTGTCGAGTCTTGCCTGGCGAAGATTGGCAAGATTGGGGCCCAAGCCGAATCCCTGCAGGAGCGCCTGCGTTACGGAAATTCCCGCCCGCGAGGAGTTTTGGTCTCCGCTGTTGTCATTATCGCTGCGATTGGTGGTAAAATCAAGCCCGAGCGTGGTTCCGGTGGGGAAAAATTCGGAGAGACTCGCATCGGCGTTGCTGTTCTTGGTTACGCTTCTGGTTTTTACCCCGTTGGAATTTTCCCTCTCCACCTTGCTCTTTGAGACGGAACCCGAAGCGCTCAGGACAGGGTCAAAGGCGGCGCGGGCATCCTGCTCCATTGTCCGCCGGATGGCTGGTGTGAGCCGTTCCACCATAAAAGCCCTGTTGCGCTCTAAGGATTGAAGGACCGCCTCTTCCACATTGATGCGCAGAGGTCCTGCCGCGGGGAGAGTTACGGTTGTCGTTGTTGTTGCCTTTTCCTGTTCGGATGTTTTTGCCTTTTGAAAGAACCCACCGGATTCATCAGGGATGCGCGTCTCGATCATGGCGCAGGAGGAAAGAAATAACGATATTAATATTATAAATCTGCGCCAATCTGCGCCATCTGTGGATAAGTTTATTCTATTCATATCTTAATGCCTCGATGGGGTCAAGGAGTGCGGCGCGGCGCGCCGGATAGTAACCGAAAAAGATTCCCACGGCGGCGGCGAACGAAAGCGCCATCAGCACGCTCGGCAACTGAACAAAGGTTTTGAATGGGGATAATTTCGCAATTATGCTCGCACCCCCGACGCCCAGTGCAATGCCAATGACGCCGCCCAGCCCGCTTAATACGATTGCCTCGATGAGAAACTGGAGCATGATGTCGCGGTTTTTGGCGCCGATTGCCTTGCGGATGCCTATC
>JAPLSR010000436.1 GCA_026398545.1 Candidatus Sumerlaeota bacterium
GGCGTGGATGAATCACAGCCGCTAGATTTTTATTCGCCCTACGGCTGTTCCAAGGGGGCGGGAGACCAATACGTGCGCGATTACGCCCGCATTTACGGCATGAAGACGGTGGTTTTCCGCATGTCCTGTATTTATGGACCGCATCAATTCGGCAATGAAGACCAGGGCTGGGTGGCACATTTCGTAATCTCGGCGATTGCCGGACGCCCGATTATGATTTACGGCGATGGAAAGCAGGTGCGGGATATTTTATTTGTGGAAGACCTCGTGGAGGCTTTTGTGCGCGCCGCAGAAAATCTCGATAAAACCGCAGGCGAGGTTTTCAACATCGGCGGCGGTGCGCAGAACAGCATCAGCCTCCTCGAACTCCTCGCTCTTCTTGAACAGATAACCGGAAGGAAAATTTCAACAGAATATCACGACTGGCGACCGGGCGACCAGAAGGTTTACGTCAGCAACATCAAGAAGGCACACAGGGTTTTCAGCTGGACGCCGCGCATCGCCCGCGAATCCGGCATCCGCCTCCTTTACGACTGGGCACTCGCAAACCCGCACCTGTTTAGATAAATCAAGTCCCTTTCATTCCAGGAAGACGAGCGAAACTTATTCCTTATTACTTGTTGAGATTGAACCTATCTGACGTTCTGCCTCGGCAAGAAATTGGCTCGCACGAACAATATGATTTTGAGCAACTTGCACATTGATTTTTGAAAAATGAGCATAATCCGCATCCTGTCTCGCCTACATTGCATCCAGAAGATAACGATGAAATTCAATGGGAACCTTCCCTTCGCGGGTGAATTGTTGACCGAATGCAGCAATTACTGCAGAATGTTTGGAATAGGATAATCCTTATACCTTCCAGAAACGCCTGGGCGATGTAAAACATGGCATAATAAGCACGAGCGACCGCAAAGCCTGGAAATCCGCCCTGAAGGAGCAGCTTCGCCGCCTCAAGACTCTCACACGCTTTGATAAGAAGCTCCCGCTGATCAGAAGTCATACAGGAACACCCTCCCGTCGGATATTTCTTAAAAGAGGACCTTGCCTTGTCAAGAATCGCTCTTTATCAATAAATACGCAGGCAATTACCACTTCATATTCAAGACACAGATCAGAAACAATGAATCCAGTCCGTTCAATCTCATCACCGGCGTCCACCGAGCCTTCCAGCACAACAAGCACATCAATATCCGAATCGGAATCAGAATCCTCTCGTACCTGCGAACCAAAAAGTATCATCCGATACAAACGCTCCCTATATAGTTCATGGAACCGTCTTCGCAATTCGGCAAGAATGGTTTGAACTCTCAGTTTCATTTCAATTAATGAATATTGCGATTTATACTTTCATGTCAAGTGGTGAAAAATAAATATGAATGCCAACAGTCGGACGCCCCGCATCGCCCGCGAATCCGGCATCCGCCTCCTCTGCGCCTGGGTTCAGGAAAACCCGCGCCTGTTTCATTAAATCTCCAACAAAGACCATTGTTTCTTTTCCCGCAGATAGGACGATGTTTTATTTAATCAATTTCCAGTCCACTACACCAGTCGGCGTCGGTGCGTTATCAAATGTAACATTGTCAATCCAGGTGCCTTCTTTTGCG
>JAPLSR010000032.1 GCA_026398545.1 Candidatus Sumerlaeota bacterium
TGCCTGTTCCAGCTCCTTTCCCGCCACCTTGTGAAGAGTTTTTTCCACCTTTGGCAACCGATTCTCCACCTTCTGCAGGTCGGAAATAAGGAGTTCAAGACGAATCGCCTCCACATCGCCCGGAATGTCAGGTGCGATACCTCTCCCATCATCAAAGGCACGTATAACGGCAAGAAGGACATCCATATTGGCAAGCGCACGAAGTTGTTCCTCTCCCAGCCCGATCTTTTTTTCCACATCCTCGCGATCCATACCGGCGAGGTCATGATACTCAACACTGGCATGGACTACTTTCTGCGGATGCATCAAGTCAGCCAGACGGTCAACCCTCTCATCTGGGACTTTAACAACCGCCAGATTTGTGATGGCTCTGCCTCCAACCTGACCATGGGCAACCCCACCCATTTCACCGGTGAGGGCATTGAACACTGTGGTCTTCCCACTTCTTTGAAAACCGATGATTCCGATCTTCATGGATGGAACGACACTCATCTCAAAATCCCCACCTGTCAATCCCCTCAGCTGCTGATTTGCTGGAGGACCGTTCTAAATTGTTCCACAATAGCGGAGAGTTTCTTCATCTGATTCTCCTTGAAATCATAAGGGTCACCCAGTGTTTTATCCCCCTTTATATCCCGTTTGAGAATCATCTGAAAACCTGCCTCCTCTGTCCGTCTCTCCTGAAACTGTTTTAAGATGTTTTCAAGCCGGTCAAATTCATACTGGAGAATGATTTTTCTGTCCAATTCAGATGCAGCCTTTTTAAGGGTTTTCTGGTAATGTTCCAGAATCTGCCCCTCAAGTGGAACGGTTTGGAGCTGTTTCATGATTATAGCTTGATGTTCAAAAGCTACCATGTCACTTGAATCGGCGATATCCCACCATATCCAGGTCTGTATCAGTTCCACAATTTTTTCCAGTGAGGGGTCAAGTGCGGTGTAAAATGTGCGCATGTCATGGACCGGGAGTTGTCCTGCACGCTTTTCCCTCTCTATTCTGTCCTTAAGATTTATGATTTCATTGAAAATGGAGTTCTGGTCTGTGGCGTTGTACAGCGCCCTCTTGCGGAGCATGTTATCCTCGCATAGGATATCTGCCACATAATAGCGGTCGGGTCCAAATGGCTTACTGCTTTCCAGAATCTGACGAAGGGTCGCCAATTGCTGCCAGCGAATATCTTCATAAACGTGCCCGATATTAAGATTAACCCTGACAGCATGGGTAAATCTGATATCCATATAATCCTGAATTTTTTTCAGGATGCTCTCCACACGCTTTTGTGTCTTCGGGTTCAGCGGCATTGCCCATCCCTCCTCGAATCATTAAATTAACCATCTCTCCTTTAAGTGGCGACGGCATTCCCCACAATCTCATTGATGCGATTAAGCAGTTCATTATTGGCAAGGTCATAATCCTCAGGTCTTCCAATATCAAGCCAGAACCCATCATAGGGAAAAACATTAATGGGAATCTGTTTCGCCAGAAGCGACATCACCAGGTCATCAAATCCAAACGGCATGTCAGGTGGAATATGTTCAAGAATTCCCTTGTCCATGATGTAAATTCCCATGGAGACATGATGAGAGTAATAAGGTTTTTCGTGAAAGTCGGTGACCCTGTTTGCGGAGTCAAATTCAATCACGCCAAAATCTGTCTTCACATCGCGGGGGGTAACCGCAACGGTGAGCAGGGCGCCGGTATCCTCATGACTGCTCCAAACCCTGCGGAGGTCAAGGTCTGTCAGGATATCACCATTCATGACCAAAAACCTCCCGGGCAGTTCAGTCATAATTTTCAACGGTCCGACGGTGTTCAAAGGCTTGTCCTCTATGGAGTATTTCAGGTCAAGCCCCCACTTAAATCCATTCCCGAAAAATGCCTGTATCAGTTCAGCAAGATGGCTGACTGCAAGGGTGATGTCTGTAAAACCGTATTTTTTCAGCTGCAAAAGCACCAGTTCCAGGACGGGTCTATCCCCAATTGGCATAAGTGGCTTTGGAAGTGAGGTGGTATAGGGCTTCAGACGTGTCCCCCTGCCGCCCGCAAGAATAATCGCCTTCATGGACTCCCTTTGACCTGTCTATAAAAAATCAACTCGTAATCCATCTGCAAATAATCAATTCTTTTCTCATATAATAGGTAACAAGGGGCGTGTCAAAGAAAAATGAGCTGGTGGTGCGCATGGGAATGGATATAACGCCACACAGTAATTCAAATCTCCTTGACGATGGATATCTGGCGGCGATGATTTCCAATATTTTATAATGCAATGAGTTCGGGAAATCTGAATTCCCGGAATCAATAGTCCGGCTCTTTCATAATTTTATGGACCCACACGCCCGCGAAATACGCAAACAGTTTGTTGCACTCGTCTGGCCCCTCATCATCCAGAATATCCTTTATATGCTGATGTTCCATATTGATACCGCAATGGTGGGACGGCTGAATGATGTAGCCCTCGCCGCCATGGCAATTGTGGGACCTATTAACTGGACAATCATGATGGTGGCGATGGGTCTCTCCATAGGGACAGTTGTCACCGTGGCACGCTCAGTAGGAGAAAAAAATCCCGTCCGGGCAGCCACCCTTGCCGCCACCTCTTACATGGTGGGTCTGGGTGCGAGTGTGGTGGCAACGATTTTTGTCCTCCTGACCTGTCACAAAATCACAGCGCTTTTTATTAATGACCAGCGGGTTATCAGCGAGGCTAACGGCTACCTTAAAATAATTTACGTTTTCTTCTTTTTCAACTATGTCTCCATGATTGGAGGAAGCATCCTGCAGGCTTCAGGTGATACAAAAACACCAATGGTCGTCACGGGATTCACCAACATGTTAAATGTCGTGGGGAATTATCTGCTCATCTATGGCAAGGGTGGTTTCCCGGCGCTGGGACTCTTCGGCGCAGGTCTGTCCACCGGCATCTGCAAAACGGTGGAGGGCACCATCATGACCATCTATCTCTTTTCGCCCCGCAGTAAAATCCGGCTGCACTGGTCTTACTTCCGCAAAATCACAAAAGAGTCCGTGCGGGAGCTTTTAAAGGTGAGCATTCCAGCATCCACCGAGCCCTTTTTTGTTAACACGGGATTTTTGGTTTTCACAAAAATTGTGGCACTGCTGGGCACAACAGCCATGGCGGCAAACCGAGTTGCCAACGCAATTGAATCCATCTCCTACATGCCGGGACACGCCTTTTCCTCCGCATGCGCCACCATGGTGGGGCACAAATACGGAGAGAGGTCTCCCAAAGGAATAGAGCTGACTGTCAGGCAGTCCCTGAAGGTTTCCCTCTCCGTCATGAGCGGACTCGGAGTTCTATTCCTCATCATCCCCAGTTTTCTGGCGAAAATATTCACAAATGACCACAAACTCATCGCCCTCGCATCCGTGTGCATCATGATTGGTGCGGCGGAGCAACCCTTCCTCGCATCTGTGCAAATTCTCAAGGGCGCTTTTCAGGGCACCGGTGATACCAGGAGACCCATCATCATCGGCGCTATCGGGGTCTGGGGTCCAAGACTCATTTTCTCCTATCTCCTCGGCATCCATTTCAAGCTGGGATTACCCGGCATCTGGATTGCCACCACCACTGACTGGTTTACACGGGCATGCCTTTATTTCTGGAGCTACAGGCGTAAAAAGCGTCACTTCTATGAATATCTGAAAAAACCGGAGATGCCAATTACACATGAAGAATCTTACCCCATGCCACAATAGGCGTCCCTGAGAAGAACTCCATAAGACTCCTGAGCTAAGAAATCCCTTGCAGAGATTTTCCCCGATTGTTTACTTCTTACATGTTGCCTTTTGATTTACAATCCTGAGAAAGGAATTTCCCGTGGAAAGGCGCATCTATCTCACAACACCAATTTATTACATCAATGCCCGTCCCCACATCGGACACGCATACACCACAATTGTCTGTGATGTCATCCGGCGTTTTTACAAACTTCTTGGCTACGAGACATATTTTCTCACAGGCACAGATGAACATGGGGATAAAATCATGCGCGCCGCTAAGGCGGCGGGACGCGAGCCGCAAGCTTATGCCGATGAAATCAGCGCCATCTTCCGCAACCTCTGGCCAACCCTGCATATCTCTCCGGATGACTTCATCCGCACAACCGAGGAACGTCATAAAAAGGTCGTCCGCGCCATCCTCCAGAATCTCTATGACAAGGGTGAAATTTACCACGCCCACTACGGGGGCTTTTACTGCACCGGCTGCGAGCGATTTTACACGGACAAGGAACTTGTGAATGGCAAATGTCCCGACCATCTCACTGAACCTGAATGGATTGAGGAGGAAAATTATTTCTTCAGAATGAGCGCTCATCAGGATTGGCTCGTGAATTATATAAACGCCCACCCCGACTTCATAAGACCGGAACGCTATCGCAAGGAGGTTCTCTCTTTTCTGAATGAGCCTCTGAAGGACCTTTGCATCAGCCGCCCGCGCTCACGCCTCCCCTGGGGCATAACTCTCCCCTTCGATGACAACTATGTGACCTATGTCTGGTTCGACGCCCTGGTTAACTATATCAGCGCACCGGCATATCCTGACGGTGAGATATTCAAGAAATTCTGGCAGGTCGCAAACCACTTTATCGCAAAAGACATCCTGAAACCGCATGCCATCTACTGGCCCTGCATGCTTCATGGAGCGGGCATTCCTCCTTATCAGCGACTCAATGTTCACGGATGGTGGAACCTTGAGAAACACAAAATCTCCAAATCTCTCGGCAATGTGATTGAACCCTTGAGCCTTGCTGAGAAATACGGCGCAGATTCCTTCCGCTATTTCCTCCTCCGCGAGATGGCGTTCGGATTGGACGCCGATTTCAGTGAGGAGAATATTCGCCACCGCTTCAATAGCGACCTCGCAAATGACTTCGGCAACCTCGTCAACCGCATCACTACTATGATTAAGAAATATTGTGACAGTATGATTCCAGTGGAGGAGACCCTGACTGATGCTGATTGCACCCTTCTCAATCAATACAATAAGGTCAAGGATATCCTGCCGGAATATCTGGAAAACCTGAGACTGAATGACTATATCGAGCGAATCATGACTGTCTGTCGTGCCACAAATAAATATATAAATGACCAGGCACCATGGGACCAGGCAGCAAGAAAAAATATAGAACGTCTTAACACCATTTTGAACATATCCGCCCGCGTTACCTGCGGATGCGCCAAACTCCTCCTGCCCGTCATGCCGGAAAAATGCGCCGAGGCGCTTGCCAACTTCGGCATAACGGAACAGGATGCGACTGCGCTGGATTCGGGATTTGCCGCTGGACGCCATGTGCAGGCTGGAAAAGCGCTCTTCCCGCGCGTCATCCAGGAGCCATCAATCCCCGTCAAAGAGGAACATAAGGAGACTGTTATGGAGAATAAACCCACTCCCCCAACACCGGAATCCCCACTTATTGAATACGAGGATTTCGCCAAAATGCAGCTCAAGACAGCACACATTATTGCCGCAGAATGCGTCCCGAATGCCGATAAACTTCTCAGAATGGAGATTGACATGGGAACTGAGAAGCGTCAGATTGTCGCCGGCATTGCAACGGATTACAAACCGGAAGATGTTATCGGCAAAACCATCATAGTGGTGGCAAATCTGAAACCACGCAAAATTCGGGGGATTGAATCAAGCGGGATGCTGCTTGCCGCACATGGTGAAAAGGGTCTCTCACTCGTCATCGTGGACCGACCCGTTGAGCCGGGTAAACCTGTGACTTGAAAATCAACCCACTGAGAATGAGAATATTGTCCGCCTGAGGCGGAAACAATGTAATTCCTTTAATCAACCGGAGCCTTTGAAACGATGTTTGTCACTGCAAATCTCAAAATCGGCATGAAGGAAATCTGGTCGCACAAGTTGCGCTCCTTTCTCACTATGCTGGGGGTCATATTCGGGGTGGCGGCGGTGGTTGCGATGGTCGCCATCGCCGAAGGGGCAAAGGAGGAGGCGCTTCGCCAGATTCGCCTCCTGGGCACAAATAACATCCGCATTCGCAAGCAGGAATTAAAAGGGATTGAACGCACCCGCGCCATGCGCAAGTCGCCTGATGGCCTTACCCGCGCTGATGCCGCATCCCTCAGGGAAATCCTCGCCGATGTCACAAACATAGCCGTTTCACGCACCGTCAGCGCGCGCCTCCTTTATAAAAACGAAATACCACCCTGTACTGTTGTAGGCGTCTCGCCCGGTTATCCGGAGGTCGTGGGACACGCCGTCCAGGAGGGACGCTTCATCAGCGACCTCGACGAGAAGGAAACCAAACAGGTTTGCGCCATCGGACAGGAGATTAAAAACCGACTTTTCCCCCTTGAAGAGCCCCTCAATCGGCAAGTCCGACTTGAAGGTCAGCTCTTCACCGTCATAGGTGTCATGGAAAAGAAGAGTTCCGACGGTGGCATCGGGTCATTAAAACTGGGCAATCTCAACCAGAATATTTACATACCCATAACCACCGCTTTTAAGAGGTTCGGGCAGGACGAGCGAGCCGAACAACTGGATGAGATTTCTCTCAAGTTGCTTGAAGGCGCCGACCTGCAGGAGCTGGCACATGTGGTCAAACGCATCCTCCTCCGTCGCCATAATGACGTGGAGGATTTTGAGATTGTGATTCCTGAGGAGCTCCTCCGCCAGAGTCAACGAACCCAGCGCATCTTCACCATTGTCCTGACCGCCATTGCCGGAATCTCATTAATAGTTGGCGGGATTGGCATCATGAACATCATGCTGGCTACAGTTACTCAGCGGACGCGTGAAATCGGCATCAGGCGCGCAATCGGGGCAACAGAACGCCACATCCTTTTACAATTCTTGATTGAGTCGCTCACCTTAAGTCTTGTTGGCGGTTTTATCGGGATTTTCGCCGGAGTCGGGATGGCAAAGGCAATTGCGCTTTACGCCCAATGGAAGACGCCCATCTCCATCCTTTCCATTATCGTTTCTTTCAGCGTGGCGGCAATCACGGGACTTGGTTTTGGACTGTATCCCTCCATGAAGGCGGCGCATCTTGACCCTATTGAAGCCCTGCGGTATGAATAATTCCCATCAATCAAGTAAGGGATAATGTTCCTCCACCCGACGCCTTTCAATGACTGCCTCTTCATTCATCCCCCATTTTGAGAGGATTTCCGCCCTCAGACGATGACAATTTCTGGCAACATACGAGTCAGGAAATGAACGTGCGGAGCGGGTCAACAAGTCATACGCCCTTTTTTGTGATGCAATATCATCCTTTCGGGTAAGCTCCGAACCTTCAATGAAATCATGCATCCAGCTCAGCGCCTCGGGTAGTTTCCGCTCCGCCTCATGCAGGACGATAAAGGGCGGCAGTTTCACGATGGAATATTTCTCATGAATCGCAAATGGCGAGCGGGAAAAAAAGTCATCCAGCGCCATGAGATAGGCTCGTGCCTCTAACCGATTGTAATCAGCTTGCTTCAGCCGCGCCTCTTCGGACGGATTTGTGAAGAAGGATGCCTCACCAATAACGCCAGGGATGCCGTAAGAATGCCGCAGGATGGCGGTGCCCCATTCGGGAAAGATAACAAGGTCGGAACAGACGACAGCCATCCCTTTACCGCCGAAGAGATTCCGGCTCAGGTGATGCGCAAGGCTCCGCGCCAGCGGCACGCCCGCCTGAGTCTCCGAGGCGTTGCCGTGAAAATACACCCCGGGAAAGTTCACATCCGGGTCAGCTGTGGCATTATGATGGATGGAAATAAAAACCTCGGCCTGC
>JAPLSR010000119.1 GCA_026398545.1 Candidatus Sumerlaeota bacterium
CTGAGATAGGCGTCAATGTAATCGGAGTAAAATAAAATCATTGCCTCAGCCGTCATGGGGACCTTGGGAGAGCCATACTCCTTTCTGCCGTGATGTGACAGGACAATGTGCTGGAGGAGCATTTTGGTTTCTTCGGGGAAGCCCTGGATGCGGGCGGTCAGGGTCTCAAGCATCATTCCCATCATGGAGATATGTCCCACAAGGCGTCCCTGGTCTGTGTTGTTGATGGCGGTGGTGTAAGCGTATTCATAAACCTTGCACCCGTCATGGATGAGGGCGGCAGTGAGGAGGAGGTCTGTATCTATGCCCTCATAGTTGGCGGCGATGGTGAGGGCGTTTTTAATGACGGCAAGGGTGTGTTCGGCAAGACCGCCGATATACGCCTGGTGCATCATACGGGCGGCGGGGGCGCGGAGGAAGAGATCCATAAATTTCTCATCAAAAAAAAGCGCCTCCAGAAGGGCATGGAGATGAGGCTCCTTCACCTGACCAACATATCCGAGGATTTCCGCCTTCATCTCCTCAAGAGGGCGTTTGGAGGTAGGAAGGAATTTCTGCACATCCAGAAGCGAGGCGTCAATCTTCTTTACTTCCTGGATTGTAACCTGCAATTGCTCTTTGTATTCACCCACGGTTGCCTTCACAAGGATGAAATCCCCCGGGCGGATATCATTATTGAGAAACGGTTCGGCATTATCCCACATGACGGCTGAGACAGTTCCTGTGCTATCCTGGAGGAGGAGTGAGACGAAAGGGGCTCCCGTCTTCTTGAACTTATTCTCCACCTCTTTCACAAGATAGACGGATTCAAGTTTCGGGCTAACCTGAAGGTTTGTTATCGGGATGTGTTTCATCATGCGAACCTCACAAGTGGGATTAATATGAATAGAGATGCTCTTATTCCGCAGTGGGGTGGTGAAATCAAGGAGATTCGGCAAATATCCGCAGATTCCGCAGAGCGATGATTTGCCTCAGGCGAATCATCCGGCGCCCAACCTGCCATCGGAAAGGATATATCTTCTGAGATTGTAACTGGGCGGAATGGCATCATGGGTGACAAGGACAAGGGCTGTCCCGCTCGCTTTCTGATAATCAAGTATCATCTTCAAAATGTCCCTTGCCGTCTCCTCATCAAGATTCCCCGTAGGCTCATCCGCCAGAAGGATGTCCGGCTCGCCAATCAGGGCGCGTCCAAGAACCAGCCTCTGCCCCTGCCCCCCGCTCAGAACAGCGGGCATCTTGCCTGAAAATCCGCCAAGCCCCAGCCTCTCAAGAATCGCCCTGCCTCGACTCGCCGCCTCGCTGAGAATCTCGCCTCGCAAAAGGAGGGGAAGTATAACATTCTCAAGAACGGTCAGGTGCCTCTGGACATGGACATCCTGAAAACAGAAACCAATATGTTTGTTGCGGAAGATAGCGAGGGAGGCGTCATCGAGGGTGGATATATTGCGTCCATTAAACAGAACAGCCCCCTCTGTAGGGGGCTCAAGACCGCTAAGAATATGCAGGAGCGTGGTTTTTCCGCTGCCGGACCTGCCCTGAATGAGAATGCCCTCGCCCGGCTCCAGTGTGAACGAGAGGTCTTTCAAGACCCAGGGCTCACTATCGCCAAAACGTTTGAAGACATTCTGGAGTTGAAGCATCACACGCCCATCTGGAGCGCCGGGGCGTCATTCCCACACAAATGATTTGTCCTCACTAATGTTTTTGGAGCCGAAGATCTTGTTCAGGTTAACCTGCTTGGTAATCCAGTGAATAGGTCTTGCGACAAGATATTCCGCCGCCATGCCAATTGGATGGGCAACATAGGAGAGAATCAGCACGGGGTTATCATCCGCGCCCCTCTTGTAATCGGCTGCGCCGGAAACTGACGTCAGAACAAAAAATACCGCGATTAAAAGCCCCACCAGAATGAATTTCGCTCTCATGAACCCACCTCCCCTTTGCAAATATATTATACGAATCCCTTAAATTAAGAATGATGTCAAGATGTTTCGTTCTTCAATAAAATGAACAGAGAAATTTTTTACCTGCAATTATCCCATAACGATTTTTTTAATAAAAACAATTGCGGTGGGGAATGTTTCCCATTATGGATGTTTACAATTTTTGACATGCTGTGAAATCGCATGGGTGATTTTCATCCCACCTGCGGGGAAAGAAATGCTCGGCATGTGTGGCATCTGCGGTAAAATCCTGCTGGATGAAACAAAACGGGTCTCCGAGGAGGAAATCCGGGCTGTCAACGCCCTCCTCCACCACAGGGGTCCCGACGAGGAGGGATATTTTGTCCGCAGGCAGGTTGCCTTTGGACACAAACGCCTCTCCATCATCGACCTCGCCACCGGCAGGCAACCCATCACCAACGAGGATGAGTCCTGCGTCATCATCTTTAATGGCGAGATTTATAACTTCCAGGAGCTGCGCGAGCCTCTTGAGAAAAAGGGTCACCGGTTCAAGACAAAATCGGACACGGAGGTCATCCTCCATCTCTACGAGGAAGAGGGCGAAAATTGCGTGGAGAAACTGCGCGGTATGTTTGCCTTCGCCATCTGGGATGAAAAGAAAAAGTCATGTCTCCTCGCCCGCGACCGCGTGGGGAAGAAGCCCCTGTATTACGCCCTCACGCCTGACTCGTTTCTCTTCGCCTCGGAGCTGAAGGCGCTCCTTGTAGAGCCGTCCATCTCCCGCGAGATTGACCTCAAAGCCCTGCACTATTATCTTACGTTTCAATACGTCCCCGCCCCTCAGTCCATCTTCAAATCCGTGAAAAAACTGGAGTCCGCCCACACCCTCATCTTCCAGAATGGCGCAGTCCGCACCCGCCGCTACTGGGACCTCCCCTACATCCCGAAGATGAATATCACCGAGGAGGAGGCGCTGAAGCGCACGGATGCCATCATAGACGAGGCGGTGCGAATCCGTCTCTTAAGCGAGGTGCCGCTGGGATGCTTCCTCTCCGGCGGCGTGGATTCTTCTGCAATTGTCTCCTATATGCGCCGGCACATCACCGGCGACCTCAAGACCTTCTCCATCGGCTTTGAGGAGGAGACGCACAATGAGCTCCCCTATGCGCGGAAGGTGGCGGAACTCTTTGAGACAAAACATCAGGAGTTCATCGTCCGACAGGACGCCATTGACATCCTGCCAAAACTGGTCTGGCACTTTGATGAGCCGTATGCGGACTCCTCCGCCATCCCCACCTATTACGTCTCCAAAATGACGCGCCAGTTCGTGACTGTTGCGCTGAATGGCGATGGCGGCGATGAGTCCTTCCTCGGCTACGAACGATACGTGGGCTTGCCCAGGGTGAGACAATATATGAAAATCCCCAGACCCCTGCGCATCCTCCTCCAGCCCCTCGCCCACGTCCTTTTCAAGACCTTTCCAGAAAGCACCCGCATTGAAAAATTTTTCTACGCCAACACCTTCTCACTCTATGACGAGGCGCGGCTCTATCTGCAGATGATGACCGTCTTCCGGGAATATCAGAAGGATTTCCTTTACGGTTCCCTCATGAGGGAGATGTTGCGGATGGACGCCTACCAGTTCCCGCTGAAATATTATTATGACGGCATGGCGGACACGCCCGTGGAACACAAGGTGCGCTCGGACATCATGACATATCTCCCCGGGGCGCTCCTGCCCAAAGTGGACCGCACCACCATGGCGAACAGCCTTGAGGGGCGCGCCCCGTTCCTTGACCATTGCCTCATGGAATACGCCGCCAAACTCCCCACGCAAATAAGATTCGGCGATGGCACTCTCAAATATCACCTGAAAAAAGTCCTGAAGGATAAACTTCCACACGAGATTTTATGGCGCAGGAAACAGGGCTTCGCCGTGCCGGTGGGGGACTGGTTCAAAAAAGACCTTTCCGCCTTTGCACGGGACATTCTGCTTTCCGAAAAGGCGCGCCGCAGGGGATATCTCAATATGAAATACGTTGGAAAAATCCTCGATGACCACCGGACGGGACGCCAGAACCACCATCACCGCATCTGGGCGCTCCTCTGCCTCGAACTCTGGTTCATGACATTTTTAGACCGGGGGGATATTTCATCGGGACCCATCACACTTGGACGGTGAAATTCTTATCCAGCGCATATCGCAAAATGATTAACCTTCTCCATCTCACATCATCATCCGATATTGGCGGGACGGAACGGATGCTCGTCAATCTCCTCTCACGAATCGATAGGGCGCGGTTTGCGAATGTGGTCTGCTCCCTAACAGGCGGCGGTGAACTCACAAAACGCCTCCAGGCGCTTGGCTGTGAGGCGCATACACTTAACCTGAGCCATCCATTTCAACTGGCGAGAGTGCGGACACTTTATCGGCTGATGAAGTCCCGCCACTTTGACGTCATCCAGACATACGGGCTCAGGGCTGATACCATCGGGCGCATCCTGGCGCGCTGGGCAGGCATACCATTCATCATCTCCAGCATCCGCAGTCCCGACCCCTGGCGGCGCTGGTATCACATCCTCCTTGACCGCGCAACGCATCCGCTCGCAAACCTCTTCCTCAGTAATTCAGAGGCGGGGAAAAGGAGCCGCATTGAGCGCGAAAAATATCCGGCGGAAAAGATTCGCGTGATTT
>JAPLSR010000159.1 GCA_026398545.1 Candidatus Sumerlaeota bacterium
TATAATTTCTAAGCGTCTATAATATATTTAATCTCTTAAAAAGGGTCATCACTTTTATAAAATGGTACTAATGAAACTGAAAAAATATTTGAATATCAGGCGTGCCATTGGCGACCAGTTGAATCAGCGCTCCTCTCTACGGGCGCTCCCCTTGAGCTTCCATTTTGAGGTCAATGACAATTGCAATCTGAAATGCGCCATGTGCGCCCGCCAGAGCGATTATGTGCCGAAAGGCACCGGAAACCTTGAGCCGTCCATCATCCGGGGCATCAGGAAATGGCTCACGCGAGCGCAATATGTTGGACTGGCAGGCAATGGCGAGCCATTTCTCCATCCTCGCCTTTTTGACATCCTTGAAGACATCCGGCAGGCGGGCAGTGTGCCTTCAATAATCACAAACGGGATGCTTCTCACACTGGAGCGTCTGGAACATCTGATTGCGCTCGGTCCATCCATCCTTAATATCTCAATAGATGCCGCAACGAAGAGCACTTTTGAATCCATAAGGGTTGGCGCAAACTTTGACACCATTCTTCATAACTTAGATAACCTTGTGAGTTTGAAAAAGATAAAAAAGACCCCATTCCCCATCATCAATTTTCTCGCCTGCGTCATGGAAAATAATAAGGCGGAGCTGATGGGTATCATTTACCTTGCGGCAAGATTCGGCGTCCCCAAGGTCATCTTTCAGACCGTCTTTCCATTTACGGATTACGGGCGGGAAAATATGCTCAAGGACCTGGATGAAATTAATCAAGCCGTTGGACCGGCGAAAAAACGCGCCTCAGAACTGGGCATCGAGACGGTCATTGCCCCTCTCTTCTTCAGTCTGGAAAAACGCCTTGAACACCAGGGAAAAACACTGCGCCCCGGAACACATCTCTTCTGTGAGAATATCTGGCAGACCATGCATGTCGGCATTAATGGCGATGTGCGGTTTTGCTGTTTCTGGACGGGCAAATCCATCGGGAATCTTACTGAAAGGAGAGTTCCGGAAATATGGAATCACCCGGAATTTGCCAATTTGCGCGCCGCCATTTGCCGCGGCGAAATCCCAACTGACTGCCGTAATTGTCATGTTCTTGAAATTCACAATCCGGAAGAGATACGTTCACGGCTTCAAGCGAGGCTCAGAAATCTTTAGAAAACCACGGGGGCACCGGCAGCACGGGGAATCTATTATTCACCCACAAAGGCAATGAATTTTCTTTATTGGAGGTCGGCAAATGGATGCACAGGAATTGATTGAACAGATGGGGAAAAAGGCTCGGGAGGCAGCCGCCGGACTTGCACTCCTGAATCCGGAAGTCAAAAACCACGCCCTCCTTCAGATGGCGGACTCCTTTTTATCCCACGAAGACAATATCAAATCGGAAAATCAAAAAGATATGAAGGCGGGAGAAGATAAAGGACTTTCTAAGGCAATGCTAGACCGTCTCCTCTTGAATGACAGTCGCATTGATGAGATGGCAAAGGCGTTACAGGCAGTTGCCGCCCTGAATGACCCCTGCGGGGAAATCTATGACATGCATGTGCGCCCAAACGGCCTCAAAATTGGAAGGATGCGTTGCCCTATTGGCGTTATCGCCATCATTTATGAATCCCGTCCGAACGTCACTGCCGAGGCAGGCTGCCTGTGCGTTAAATCGGGCAATGCTGTGATTCTGCGGGGCGGCTCTGAGGCAATCCATACCAACACTATAATTGCCCGCCTGATGGCGGAGGCAGGAACTGCCGCCGGACTTCCTGAGGGGGCGGTTCAACTGATTGAGACAACCGACCGCAACGCGGTGAGCGCCCTCCTCCGCGCCAATCAATATGTCGACCTTATCATTCCCCGCGGAGGCACCTCTCTTATCAAAAAAGTCGCCGAGGAATCAACAATCCCCGTCATCAAACATTATAGCGGAAACTGTTTCATTTACGTGGACGAAACGGCAGACCTGAAGCAGGCGGTCACAATCATTGACAACGCCAAGACACAGCGTCCAGGTGTCTGCAATGCCCTTGAGACATTACTCATCCACAGGGAGATTGCCGCCTCTCTCCTTGCCAAACTGGCGCCCATCCTTCTTAAAAAGGGAGTTGAACTCCGCGGAGATGAAACCGTCTGCACCCTTGTCCCCAGTGCTGGGGCGGCAAAAGAATCCGATTGGGATGAGGAATATCTTGACCTTATACTCGCCATCAAGGTTGTGGACTCAATAGATGAGGCAATTAAGTTCATCAACGACCACGGCTCCCATCATACGGATGCAATCCTGACAATGGATTATAGACATGCAATGAAGTTTCTGACCGCTGTGGATTCCTCCTGCGTGTTTGCAAATTGCTCCACCAGGTTTTCAGACGGCGGGGAATTCGGCATGGGATGCGAAATCGGGGTAAGCACAGATAAGCTCCATGCCCGTGGTCCCATGGGGCTGAAAGAGCTGACCACATCCAAATTTATCGTCTTCGGAGATGGGCAGATACGCACATGAAGTGGAAATAATCACAAGGGCAAGATATCGAGGTGGTTGAAAAAAAGTATATGGAATAAGAAATTGACGGGGATTTTCAATTGACAAGGAAACCCACTCTATTGAATATTAAATACCGTTAAAAGGAAAGGCAGTGTCGATATATATTTTAATACCCAAGTGCTTAACCTCCGGTTCGGAACAGTGAGGTGATAAAGGCATGGTTACAACAATGGAACGGCGTCTTGGCGAAATGCTCGTCAAGGAAAATATCATCCGACAGGACGACCTTGAGAAGGCACTGAAGAAGCAGGAGGAGGACAACACCAGTCTGGGTCGGGTGATTGTGGACATGGGACTTGCCTCTGAGTGGGAGATGGCTGCCGCCATTGGCAAACAGCTCAATGTTCCCTTCATCACACTTTCCCATTATGAAATTGACCACCTGGTGCTCGAAAGCATTCCAGAGGAGATTGTCAGGAAATACAAAATCGTCCCCGTGGACAAAACGGGTGACACCCTGACAGTGGCACTTTCAGACCCATCCAACATCTACCTGCAGGATGAACTGCGCCTCCTGACCAAATGTAAAATCATCCCCGTCATCAGTTTCGAATCTGACATCATGGAGGCTATCAACCAGTATTACTCCGGCTCCAAGAATCAGGGCAGCAAATTTGATGAGATGTTAAAGGATATTACCGACCAGGAGCAAGAATCCCTGCCGGATGAAGAAAATGTCGAATTCCAGGGGGAGCAGACGCAGGACGATGATGACCTTTCCGTTGACGTCGATGATGCACCGGTTATCCAACTTGTGAACCTTGTCATCTCGGAGGCAATCAAGGCAGGAGCAAGCGATATTCATGTCGAACCATACGAGAAGACATTGCGCCTGCGCTACCGCATTGACGGTGTCCTTCAGGAAATGACCCCGCCGCCAAAGAAATTTCAAAACGCCATCATCTCACGCATCAAAATCCTTTCAGAGATGGACATTGCGGAAAAACGCCTCCCCCAGGATGGACGTTTCAAGGCACGCATCAGTAACCGGAACATTGACTTCCGCGTCTCAACCTGTCCCATAGCCCACGGGGAAAAAGTTGTTATCCGTATTCTTGACCAGAACAAACTCAAGCTCAGTCTCGAAGACCTGGGATTTGAAACCGAAATCAGGGACAAGTTTGTTGAATATATTCATAAACCCTGGGGGATGATACTAATCACGGGTCCGACTGGTTCGGGAAAATCCACCACCCTCTACACAGCGCTCAGCACTATCAATGACAGCAAGAAAAACATCTCTACCATTGAGGACCCGATAGAATACCAGATTCGGGGTATCAATCAGGTTCAGGCAAAACCCGACATCGGACTTACCTTTGCCGCCGGACTCCGAAGTTTTCTCCGCCAGGACCCGGATATCATCATGGTTGGCGAGATTCGCGACCTGGAGACAGCGGAAATCGCCGTTCGTGCCGCATTGACCGGTCACCTTGTCCTCAGCACCATTCACACCAACGATGCCACCTCCACTCTATCCCGTCTGACGGATATGGGTGTTGAACCTTTCCTTGTCACAGCATCACTGCTCATGGTGATTGCACAGCGCCTGGTGAGGCGCATCTGTGGAAACTGCAAGGAAGAATTCATACCGACACCGGAATCGCTTAATTTGGCCCAGGTGCCGCAGCAGGAGGTGATGAAGCTATGGAGGGGTCCGGGATGCTCCAACTGCCGTGGAACCGGATACAAGGGACGCGTTGCCTTGTATGAACTATTGGTTATGACTGAACGGCTCAAAGAGTTGATTATTTCAGGAGGTACGGCAAGCCAGATCAAAAAAACCGCCATCAGCGAGGGGATGGAGACTCTACGCACGGCTGGTATCAAAAAGGCATTTCAGGGGTTGACAACCATTGAGGAAGTTGTCGGAATAACTATTGCCGATGACGTTCAAGAAAAGACCGGAGGATGATAAATGCCCGTTTTTCAATATGTGGCACGCGACACACAGGGTAAAATCATAAACGGCACAACCCAGGCGGCAAATCAATCCGCCGTTGTGAAATTTCTACGGGACCAGGGTTTAATACCAACCACTATCCAGTTGGGGGGCGCTGCGGCAAAGGGGGCATATGGTAGAGGGAAGGGCGGAGCACCTAAACTGGAGGATGCCGTCATTATTTCCCGCCAGTTTGCCACCATGATACGCGCCGGCCTTCCCTTGATTGAGGTCCTGGATATTCTTGCCGAGCAGGCGGAAAAGGCATCAATGCAAAAGATCATGCGGGAGATAGAAAAGGATGTTGAATCCGGCGCATCCTTTACAGAGGCTATTCAAAAACATCCCAAGTTGTTTGACAATTTCTTTCTGAGCATGGTCCGGGCGGGTGAGGCAAGTGGCATGCTCGACTCCATTCTGGACCAGGTTGCCACCTATCTTGAAAAGGTCATTGCTATCCGCCGGAAGGTCAAATCCGCCACGATGTATCCTCTGACGGTCTCTATTGTGGCTGCTGTCATTACTACTTTTCTGCTTGTGAAGGTGGTTCCCATTTTCCAGGAAATCTTTTCAGACCTCGGGTCGAACCTCCCTGTTCCAACACAGGTTACTATCTTCCTCAGTAAGATCCTTCAGGAACATCTCCTGAAACTAATCATTGCCATTGCAATCATAATCGCCGCGGCAAGGCAGTGGAGCAAGACAAAGGGCGGGCGCTATAAGCTCGATTACCTCAAATTGCATATTCCTGTATTCGGTCCTATCTTCTCGAAAGTCGCCATTGCAAAGTTCACCCGAACCCTTGGCACCCTTATCAAGGCTGGCGTGAACATCCTCTACGCCTTAGAGATCACTGCTAAGACAGCGGGCAACTCTGTCATCGAAGAGGCGGTTATGAAAACCCGCACCAGTATCCAAAGCGGAGAGAGTATCACACGACCTTTAGTCGACGCCGGTTGCTTTCCTCCAATGGTCACCCGCATGATTGATGTGGGGGAACGCACTGGTATGCTTGAGAGCATGCTGTCCAAAATTGCCGACTTTTACGAAGACCAGGTGAACACGGCGGTTTCGGGATTAACCTCCATGATTGAGCCCTTACTCATCGTATTCCTGGGGCTTGTGGTGGGTTTTATCGTTATATCCATGTTTATGCCCATGTTTAAGATGGTGGAAGTCCTGATGAAATAAGTATGCAAGGACGCCGGATATTATCAAAGTGCCTTCGGATGATATTATTCACTGAATTATCAACTCTATGGAAAATGATGGAAATCTATGATTGACCCTGTTCTTGAGCGGCGTGCGGCAGACTGTAAAGAACTCCTCCAATTGTGGAGTACCTTTCACAAATATTTCGCCATTGCAGTAAAAGGGGAAGACCTCATAACTCATGAGCGCGAGGCGGAATTTCTCTATCTTAAAAG
>JAPLSR010000166.1 GCA_026398545.1 Candidatus Sumerlaeota bacterium
CATTTTCCGAAAGTGTAGGAAAGGCGAAGATGCAACGCCAGACAAACTCCTCAAGTTGTTTATCAACATCCATCCTTGCCTTGAGAAGGAGCATGGGAAGGACGGCGTTGAACATGAGGGATGACGCCTGTGCGCCGCCGATAAGTGTCAGGGGGTGGGCGGAGCGATGGCTTGTGAAGTTGAATCGATATGAAAAGTAGGGGTC
Organism: Candidatus Sumerlaeota bacterium; assembly: GCA_026398545.1. Taxonomy (GTDB): domain Bacteria; phylum Sumerlaeota; class Sumerlaeia; order MWCT01; family MWCT01; genus JAPLSR01. The sequence continues at coordinate 206 of JAPLSR010000166.1, forward strand.
CTCTGCGACCGTCAGGAGTCTTTCCGCTTCCTTCAGAAACTGGCGCAGTGCTCGTCCGGATGGATTTGCCTCTGCACCCCGGCGGAAAAGGGCGGTAAATTTGTCAAAGAGGTATCCGCCGTCGGCTGTAAGCCATGTAACAAGTCTGGAGATGCCGGCGATTCTTCTGGTTGGGAAATTCACGGGGCGCACGTGTGAAAACCACTTTTTCGTCGGGGGGAGGATGCGGTCTGTGAAATATCCTGAAAACTCCGCCCACCAACGGTTAATGGTGTTAAGATAATTGATGGTTTCTTCATCCATTGAGGCGGTTTTTACCCCCCCAGGGGGGATGAGATTTGCCACATGAAGGAGAATTGCCTGAATGATTAAGGCGCGTTCCTCCTGGGATTTCCCTGAGGAATAATCCAGGAGTTCCGCAATTGGCGCCCTTTTTGAGAGAAGAAAGAAAAGCGTTTTGCCACCCTTGTATCCCATTGAGGTCATGAGCGCCTGGTAAAAGACCTGGTCATAAGTTTCGCCAGCAAGTTGTTTATTGAGTCGTTCCGCCTTTTCCTCCATCCGGCGGTCACCCGCCGTGTCAAGTAGGTGATGGAGAAAAGCGGGTTCAAGTTTGCGCATGGTAACACTGCATCGTCCCACCCCTGCATCATCCCTGTAATTGTAATCATCATCGGATAGAATCAGGCGGATTGTCTCAATGTCGGGATGGATAAAGGGTTCAAGGCAGATGCGCTCAAGAGGGGAAGAATTGAAAAGGCGGTCATAGTCCTCCCTGTCATCGTCATAGAAAAAGGCATGAAGGATGCAGGTGTTGTATGCGAAATTCCGGTCATGCTTATGCCGTGCCCAATCTGATGCATGGACGTGAATTTCCACGTCCCCCTTCATGTGGGAATCTCCGATGCGGATTTCGGAGGAAATAAAATCCGGGCCGGACTCCGTATTCCAGCGTCCCGCGTTGATGATTTCTACTTTTTTACCGGAGATGGTTTCAAGGGTGTCTGTTTTGAGGTGCCCTTCCGCCCAGATGGTCTGAACAAGCCGCTCGGTAATGGGGGATTTCTGGATGAGGGATGAGACATGTTCCTCTGCGCCCGCCCCACAGAGGAGGTGCTGGAGGGCGTCGCGACAGTCCTCGTAAGTTTTCAGATTTTCAAGATTGAATATCATTTCCTGTAATCACATTTCCCAGCAAAGACCAGTATAGTATCAGGTCTGGAGTCATTTTTCAACAAATGAGAATGGAGCTCGCTCCATGTTAAAGACAAACGTAAAGTTTTTTTGCCTATCTCGCTGTTGGTTCTTTTTCAACACGGTCAATGTCCCCCTTTTTAGAGCCCCCGGGAGAGAAATCAGCGGGCAGAAGCATATTAAACGCAGGTGTCTTATCTATTGTGGCGGTTGCGTGATTGACCTTTGCTTCCAAGACATGCCCGCCGAAGGACCTGTCATCGGACAGGAAGTGGAAATGATAGCCGGGAACGTTCAGTCCATTCATAAAGTCGGGGCAATAGATGCCCACAAGCGTCCCCCGTACATCCTTTTTTTCAAAAATGACCTGTTTCTTTACCGCATCCACAAGGGGTGGATAGGGTTTTTGCGAGGTCACACTGCGAGTCTTGACGTAGTTAAAATCGCCGTCTATCCGGATTGCGTAGAAGAAGTTTGTATTTATTTTATCATTCAAGAACTTTTTGAGTTCCTCAAGAGAAAACCCGGTTACGGGAAATTTTTCATCGGGCTCGAAAAAAGTGACTGTGGAGAAGGGTGTTTTTGCAGAATCCGGGGTGGAATAAATCTTTCCATCAACCCTTGCCTGATAAATCTTGCCGTCAAGGGCAATCATCTCACCGTCAAGGGAGTTGAAAGTTCCTATGCCAAAATCCCCATAATGTTTCAGTTCCCCAAAGGTAAAGGCGCTGTCAAAATTGCCAGCCATGAGGGAGTTGATTGTGGAAATCTGGGTAAGGGTTTCGGCAAAGGGAGTGATTTGTTGGGGCACTGACTTTTCAACAGCATACAAAGAGAGTGTTTGGAAGAGGAAAAGGCATAAAATCAGTCGTGAAGGTTTATCTGAGTTCATAATTATCTTCTCTTTAAATTTTTTTCACTGAAAAAAGTATTTCACACGGGGGTGTGAATCGTCAATATTATTTCTTCAGTAACTGTTTGATTAGAAATAAAAGAGCAGTCTTG
>JAPLSR010000431.1 GCA_026398545.1 Candidatus Sumerlaeota bacterium
GCACGCGGGAGATTTTGATGCGCGAAGAGCGGAAGCCCGACGCCGTTGTTGTCTATCATAAGCGGAATCGGGGAAAGGGGGCGGCAATAAGGACGGGTCTTGCCCATGCCACGGGTGAAATCATCATCATCCAGGATGCCGACCTTGAGTATGACCCGCAGGATATACCGCGTGTGATTGCGCCGATTATGGAGGGCAGGACAAATGTGGCGTATGGGTCGCGTTTTCTGGGGAGCGTGAAAAATATGGCATTGCCCAATTTTATCGCCAATAAGCTCCTTGCGTGGCTTGTCACAATTCTTTATTTTCATCGCATAACTGATGAGGCAACCGCCTACAAGGCATTCCGGAGAGAGGTCATACATTCAATTGACCTGAGGTGCGAGAGGTTTGAATTCTGCCCTGAGGTGACGGCGAAGGTATTGCGGAGGGGAGAAAAGATTATAGAGGTGCCTGTCACCTTCACGGCGCGCACATTTGAGGAGGGGAAGAAAATCGGCTGGCGCGACTTCATCATTGCCGTCTGGACACTTCTCATTTTGAGGGTCAGACCCCTATAAAAATGTATAAAATTGCAGGATTGTATTGAACCAACCTTTGAGTATTCCCTTGTTCGATGAGGGGAATGGGTTTTTATATGAGGTTTGAGATAATTGTGTTCGGGGAATAGAATTTTATATATTTTTATAGGGGTCTGACCCTCGTTTACTCGTTTATTCTTGTTCAATGAGGGGAATAGGTTTTATATGAGGTTTAGGATAATGGTGGTCGGGGAATAGAATTTTATACATTTTTATAGGGGTCTGACCCTCATTTATTTTAGAATTTGATGTCTTTGATTTCCAGTTCGACGTTGCGGTTGCCACGCCATTCGTTGATGATAGGTGTAAAGGCGATGTCAAAGGTGCGGGTGATGTCCGTAAGTTCCGGGTAACATTCGGCAAGGGAAAAGCCGATGCCCGGAAAGGCGAGACCGTCCTTGCACAAAAGCAGTTTAAGGTGGTTTTTGCCAACGGTGCGGTGGGGTTCAAGGAGTGAGACGGCGCGCATGATGAAGACAGGGGCGGGGTTGGAGGTGCCGTAGGGTTCGAGATTGGAAAGGGCGGATACGTTTTCAATGGTGAGTTCATCTGATGTGACTTCCGTATCGATGGTGATTCTGGGACAACAGACATCCCGGTCCATGGCGGTTGAGGCATACTGGTTTATAGCCTCGCAGAATCTGGGGATGTCTTTAGAGCGGAGTGTGAGTCCTGCGGCAAGTTTGTGTCCGCCGTATTCTGTGAGAAGGTCGCGACAGGAATAGAGCGCCTGGTAGAGGTCAAAGCCGAGGATGCTGCGTCCGGAGCCGCGTGCGATGTCGCGTTCTATGACGAGGACGATTGAGGGTTTGTAGAAGCGTTCGAGGAGGCGCGATGCGACGATTCCCACCACACCGACATGCCATCCCTCTCCCTGGACAATGATGACATTCTGGTTTTCCAAATCTATTTTCTGGTCGATGAAGTTCAGGCAGGATTCAAGGATTTCGGATTCGATCTTGCGGCGTTCCTCATTGAGACGGTTGATCTTGCGTGTGAGTTCAACGGCATATTCCCTGTCATTTGTCAGGAGGAGTTCGACGCAGAGAGTTGCCTGGTCGTGGCGACCGGCGGCGTTCAGGCGCGGGGCGATATAGTAGCTTATGGAGTTTGGTGTTATCTGGACGTCCGTTCCGCAGACGAGGTCGATGAGGGATTTAAGTCCGACCTTGTCGGTATTCTGCAGGCGCTGGATGCCTTGTTTGACGAAGGTGCGGTTTTCGCCTGTGAGGGGCACTATATCTGCCACTGTTCCGAGGGCGACCAGGTCGAGGAGGGATTTGATGAACTCGCCGGCGGCAGTCTGGTCGATGTCGAGGTAGCGTTTGACGGCATGGATGAGTTTGAAGGCGACGCCCACGCCTGCGAGTGGTGTATGGGTGAGCGTGGTATCCGTCCTGTTGGGGTTCACGACGGCGCAGGCGGGGGGCAGTACAGGTCCGGGCTGGTGGTGGTCGGTGATGATGACATCCAGACCGAGGGCGTTGGCGTGTGACACCTCGTTCACGGAGGAGATGCCGTTGTCCACGGTGATGAGGAGGTTGGTGCCTCTTGAGGCGATGCGTTCGACGGCGGAGCGTTTGAGTCCGTATCCATCGCTGATGCGATTGGGGATGAAGTATTCCACCTCATGACCGAGCCACCGGAGGAATCGGACGAGGAGGACGGTGGCTGTGATGCCATCCACGTCATAATCGCCATAGACGCAGATTTTTTCCTTATTCTTGATAGCCCTTGCGAGGCGTTCGGCAGCCTTATCCATATCCTCAAGGAGCATGGGGTCTGTGAGGGAGGCGAGATTGGAATGGAAGAAAGAGTTCACCTCGTCGGGGTCATGGAGACCTCTGGCGGCGAGCAGGCGTGCGAGGAGGGAGTTCAGGCGGAGGCGTGAGACGAGTTCAGATGCCGCCTGAGGGTTTTGCGGACGTTCCTCCCATATCCACTTAAGGCCTTGAGTTTTATTGTTTTTGCGTAGAGTCATCTTTTTATGACGCGTCTTAACAAAATGAAAACCATTTCACCACAGAGACACAGAGTGCACAGAGAATATCATAAATACTATAATGTTCAATATTCCCATGGTTTCAGGATATCCTTCAAGGTGCGTTGATAGCGTTTGTGTCTGTCCCTGATAAATTCCTCGTGTTTGATATCCTTCCATGAGGCGGGTTGAACCGTCGGCATTTTCTGTTCTTTTTGAGCCGCCTCCTTCAGTTCATATTTTTCCATCACATTCACAAAGAGGCTGTTGGCGAGGCAGGCTGTAAGGGCTGGGATGAGGAGGAACACCGCCACGCCCCGCGTTATAAGCCCCAGTCCACATAAGCCGAGCGCAAGGATGCCCGTCAGGATGCTCGCCCCGAGGTTGTCCATTGTAAGAAGGAAGGAACGGATAAAGATTTTTTTCATCCCCACTCGCTGATGCACGGTCAAGGGGTATGCATAGAGCATCATCACGAGGAGGTAAAGAAAAATCCAGACGCAGAGTCCGGCGATTATGGAGCCGAGGAGTTTGACGGCGTGGGATGAGGCTGAAGGCTTGATGTAAAAGATGATATTCACGGCGAGCAGTTCAAGGAGACATACGAAGAATGCCGTGACCTTGAGGAGGGGTGCGTAATGGGTTTTGAGTCCGGTGATGACCTCGCGCCACTCGGGTTCGCGCTCTTCGGAGATGATGGAGAGGAAGTGGAGGAATCCAGCGGCGGGGAAGGGTATGGCGAATGTGAGAAAGATGCCAAGTCCGAGCGCCAGCAGGACAACGGGTTTTCCCAGCGCGCCATAAAGCGGATAACCGATGATGATGAAGGCGGCAAGGAGTCCGGTCGTGATTAAGCAGAAGGCGATATTGGCAAGAATCAGGGTGCCGATGAAGTCATAGGCGTCCCAGAAAAATTTTAGAAAGATTCTGCCGAACATTTATGTTTCCCGCCTTTAATTACAAGATTAATCTCACAGCGTTCCTGATACCGTCAAGACCAACAGCGCGGATGGTTTGTTCTTGCATTCGGGGTGACAGGAGACATAGTTTTGAGGAAGTTCTTTAGAATGTCCAACAAAGAGAATCCGCCTGAGGCGGACACGGAGAGCACAGAGTTTGAACATTTCAGTTTGTTATAGACTCTCAGAAAAATGGGAAAAATCCGGAAAAAAATCAAGGGGTTGTTTGCCGCCCGCCGTGCGCCCGCGCAGAATCTCATCTGCAGCGAGATTTTTGAATCAATGGCAATCCTGGCGGATGGGAGCGTCACATGTGGATGTGGGGATATCTTTGAAGGGCGGGCGCTCGGGAATGTGACGGTGGAGCCGCTGGCGACCATCTTTCAGAATGAGCGCTATCGGGAATTGCGCCGGCGGATTATTTCAGGCGACATACCGCCGCAGTGCCAACATTGCCCATTCCGCGTCCGACCGCGCACCGGACGGGAGGGTGTGGTTGGAGGTCCCATAACATGGCTCCAGATTGACCCCATTTTCAATTGCAATCTGAAATGTCCCGATTGCGCCCTGACAGAGATGCGCGAGGCGAATTATTTCATACGTCCACGCACGGCGCTCACACTTGAGACGTTCAAGAGTCTTATTGACCAGACGTCCCCGACGCTCCGGCACATCCGTTTTCACATGCTTGGGGAACCGTTTTTGAATCGGCAGGCGCCG
>JAPLSR010000029.1 GCA_026398545.1 Candidatus Sumerlaeota bacterium
ACTGAGACATTCGGGATGTCGTACGAACAGCTGGCGCGGAAAGTGGCGGAGGAGGTCAGATAGACCGCGTTTTGACGGAAACGATTCCCCATGATTGCGCCAATTTGCGCAGGACATAAGTCTGCCGTGACTTCGTGATACGTCCGCCTTTTTTATCCTCTCTGATAATGACCACCGTTGCCATCTGGCGGGAAATATTGGACTCCTCAACACTCACAACGGTCTGTGTCTGATATTGACCCATGCTTTCCTGGTAACATTGGAAGCGGCGACGGACGTAATCCTGCTCACTGATTCCGCCCGTCATCTCTTCCGTCAGGCAGCGATATTCAAGCGGAAAATTCTGCGTGTTCCACGCCTCAACAAAATCTCTGACCACATCCTCGGGCGGTTTTTCCTTCCGCGCTGGAGTTGCCGGTTTTTTTTGTGCCGCGACGGGTGAATGGTTTATCCGGGCACCGGAGGAGCTCTTCACGACAGGTGAGGGTAATATTGTGGGCGATGCCTGTGTTTGTTGTTGGTCGGGAGGGGATGTTTTGACACCCCCTGACTCCGATTTATATTCCTTTCTGCGAAAGATGTATTCCACCCGTCCCAGGAGGTCCAGCGGGTCAAATGGTTTGGAAATAAACTCATCAACCTTGAGACCTTCCCTCCAGAATTCATCGGGCTTGCCTGATTCGTGGCCAATACCGCTCATAATAATGAGAGGGATATTTCTGAACTCTTCACTTGCGTGAAGGCGTTTGGTGAGTTCGAGACCGGAGACCTTAGGCATTTTCAGGTCAGAAATAATGAGGTCAGGATGGTTTTCCTGTATCAGGCGCCAGCCATCCTCGCCATTATCCGCGGGATAAACATAATATCCCTTTGTTTTCAGGATTGCCTTGATGATTTCAAGGACATCCTGCTCATCGTCAATCACAACGATTTTTTTGGTCATTAATGCGCCCCCGCGATGAAACAAAGTTGAAATTCCCCATTTTTGTCAAGACTAACTTATTGACTCTTTTATTTATTAGATAGGATTCCACCGCAGGATTGTCAATCTGAAAAATTCTCATGAGTTTATCGGGCGCGGCGTGGAGGGGACAGATCGCCGCATTCCTTCAAAAACTTAATCAGCGCCCTGGCGACTATGTCATGTCCATATTCACTGAAGTGGCCATCGGGCATGAGGTGCGTTCTGGAATTTGTCCCTTGATTAGCCTTGATAAGCGTATCTGTCAGGTCAAGGGTTTTAATATCAAGCCGCTTCAGGAAATCCCTTGCAAGTTGCTCAGGCTGTCCGATTTTCATCTCTGGCCTGTATAATGGCGCCCAGACTCTGCGCGACTCATCAGGCCAGCAGCGGGTCATCACCTCCGAAAAGGGAACAATGACCACGCGAAAACTCGCCCCATCCTTTTCCACATCACGCCACATCGCCGCAACCAGTGCCTCTGTCAGGTCCACCGCCCTTTGCCATGCTGGACCTAACGGATATTTGTGAACATCGTAGAACAACGGATACCCTCCCTTAGTCTGAACAAAGAGGGGGGCGAAAATGCCTGCTGATTCAAAAGCACCCGAGATGGAGCGGAAATAATTGCGAAGATACAATTGTGCGAGCATGTAAGCGCGGAATCGTGAGGCGAACCTTATGAAGCGATTGTTTTTTTGGAGAGCGGAAGCGGGTGGTGGCAAAATCAGCGATTTGGGCGGCACAAGATGTCCATCCTTCAGCGTAAAGAATGGCTTGGGTAAGTATGCGCGGTCATTCAACTCTGGCAGATTATCCGAATAATCATTCAGGGGAAAGAGGAATAAAAGAACAATGTCCGGTTTGTATTTTTTTCCTTCATTCTGATAAAAGAGGTACTCCTGGTCGGTGCCAAAATTGCCATTGCCGCCGTTAATGACCTCATATCTGGTTGCGCCGGGATACTGCTCGGCAAGATATTTTTCCAGGCGCTTTGTGAACATTGCCTCAAATGGCACCTGGAATGCCTCCACAATTGAATCCCCGATACAAAGAATGCGAAAGGTGTTCTCAGGTTTTTCATAGGGAATCTCGCGGTCATGAAGTCCCTGTGAGTTAATCTGAACCTCCTGCTTCACAATGCGATAGCCCCCTTTGGCAATGAGGGCGTTTCTGCGGTATTTATGGTTATAAGACCACCCCAGGATTGGGTCAGGATGAAGAAAACCCCAGCAGTTCGCAAGATACATGTGTGCCATGAGTTCGAGCGCCATTGCGATGATGATACCCAGTGAAAGTGCGGCAAAGATGAGTCTCCATCGATGTCGTTTGACCCACGTCCAGGCTCGCGGTATAAAGGGATTTTTCATCTCCACCACTCACGGACTGTAAATAATGATAATAAAGGCAAACTTTTTTTCTCACGTGTCAAGGGTTAACCCCCAAAGGAAGGTAAAATCAGGTAAATGTGAAAAAATCACCTTGACCTGATATTGCCTTTCCGCAAAAAGAGGATTCAATTCCCAGAGAAAATGGAGGCTCATATGACGAAGAATATCTATTCCATCAGTCCTGATGGTGAACAATTTGCACTCCCGACGGAGGAGGATTCTGCGGCGGAATTTAAAAGGGTGAAAAAGTTGGTTGAGGAGCAGCGCACCCTGGGACGTGAGATTGTTGTTGTAATGGGTGTGGGATTTGTCGGGGCGGTAATGGCAGCTGTCATTGCCGACTCGGTGGACAAACATGGGAGACCGGGGAAATTTGTTATGGGTGTGCAGCGTCCCAGCACTCGCAGTTTCTGGAAGATTCCTCTTATGAATCGTGGAATCTCCCCCGTCAAGGCGGATGACCCCGAGGTGGATGTGCTCATCAAGCGATGCGTTTTGAAAAAGAAAACCCTGATTGCCACACACATATATGACGTCCTCACCCTTGCCGATATTGTCGTGGTGGACATCCAGTGCGACTATCTGAAGGAATCCTTGGGAAATGTTCGCACGGGAAGGACTGATATGGAGGCGCTTGAGGTCTCCTTCGGCATCATCGCCGAGCGTATCCCACCTAACACCCTCGTCCTTATTGAGACCACTGTGGCGCCCGGTACAACGGAACAGGTTGCCTTTCCCATAATGAAAAAGATATTTCAACGTCGCAAAATAGAAAGCGACCCATTGCTTGCACACAGCTACGAGCGCGTTATGCCGGGGAAAAATTATGTGGCGAGTATCAGGGATTTCTGGCGTGTTTGCAGCGGGGTGAATCAGGAGGCGCGTGAGCGTGTTGTGAAATTCTTAAGCGAGGTGCTTAACACAAAAAAATTTCCGCTCACCGTTCTTGACCGTCCGATTGAGTCCGAAACCGCAAAGATTGTTGAGAATTCTTACAGGGCAACTATTCTCGCCTTCATGGATGAATGGAGCCTTTTTGCCGAAAGAAACGGCGTGGATATCTTGAAAGTCATCAATGCCATCAAGGTGCGCCCCACCCATAATAACATTATCTTCCCCGGACCGGGCATTGGAGGATATTGCCTCCCGAAGGATGGCGGGCTCGGCTATTGGGCATATAAGCACATCCTTGGTTTTGAGGATGATATCTTTAAAATAACCCCGATGGCAATTGACATTAATGACATGCGCCCCGTGCATGCCGCCCAGCTGGTGCGCGACGCCCTTCACGCCATGGGACGCCCCATCGCCGCAGCGGATGTCCTGATTCTCGGAGCCTCCTACCGCGAGGATGTTGGCGACACCCGATACAGCGGCTCCGAGGTGATGATTCGCAAACTTGCCGAGATGGGGGCAGAAATCCATGTGCACGACCCTTATGTCCTGCACTGGTGGGAATTTGAACAGCAGGATACCTATCCAGCTCCCGGTTACAGTCTCAAGCGCTTTTTTCGCAATCAGGAGAAGATGAAGGAGCTGCATATTCAGCAAAATCTTGACGAGGCTATGCGGGACGCGGATGCCGTTGTTTTCGCCGTTCGCCACAAGCCTTACCTGAAACTTGACCCGGATGAGGTGATTCAAAAGACGGGCAACCCGGTCGCCATCATTGACTGCTTCGGCATCCTTGATGACTCAAAAATCCTGCGATATCTGGAGCTGGGATGTGAAGTCAAGGGTCTGGGACGGGGTCATGTCCAGCGCATCAAGGGTGAGCTCAGAAAAAAAGAAAGTGAAAAGTAAAACTTGAGCATTCAAGGGTTCTTGCCTTTATAACACTCCGGGACATCGGACTCTTGACATTCACTCACAACTTTTTCGCCTGATGACAAAAAGGGTGATCTCCGAGGGGCAGCGGAAACGGAAAGGGAAGGTGCTTCCCAGACCGCGATTTATATAAAGCACGTTTTTGCCTCGCTTGAAAAATCCCTGGTCATACATGCGGCTGGAACGTGAGGGGCAAATCACTGGACCAAATAACGGCAGACGAATCTGTCCACCATGAGTGTGTCCGCAAAGGGTAAGCGCGGCGCCGGCATTGGCGGCTCGCCTGAAATTATCAGGAGTGTGTGTGAGACAGAGGGTAAAGAGGTTATCTTCCTCAAAGAGCGAATCGTCCCAATCCCTCCGACGCTTCCATGGATGCTCAACGCCAATCAGGCGAATCTTCTCATTTCCCTTCTCCAGAATAACGGCGCGATTATCCAGAATCCGACAGTTTTGTCGTATGAATTCCTTCATGACCCCCGCGCCGTCAATCCAGAAATCGTGATTTCCACGCAGAAAAAAGACCCCATCAGGCGCCCTTAGCCATGAGAGAGTTTCTACTGCCTGCCGGGTGAAATCCCTATCGGATATATTGTCACCTGTCACGCAAATCAGGTCGGGTTTGAGATTATTGGTTTCAAAAATACATGATTCATAAAACCTCTGGTCAAGTGAGCCATCAAAGTGAAGGTCGCTGATATGGGCGAGCCGCAGACCATCAAATGCGGATGGGAGACGCTCGAAAAAGACCTCAAATATGTTGACCTCAATGGAATAATAATCATTGAGTGGATTGACAAGTTTCCCAAGGATGAGGGGAAAGCGTGGCGGGAGCCATTGAGAGGACTGCCGGGGTTGGATGTGGCGGCGCGTAACAAGTCGGATACCCTCCGGGAAAGGGCGGCGAAAATGTTTTAGAAGAGCTCTCACATTTGCCCGAACAATCAGGAACACACCATAGAGGAGATAAATCAAAAAAAGCCATGAAGAGAAGTCGGCAGGATGCAGAGAGAGCACATCCCTTATCAATCTGGTATTGGAATAAAAAAAGAAGATGAGCGGGGGCCAGAAAAACATGAAAAGGGCAAAGACAATAGTCAGAACATGCTTTACTGTTTTATCCTTCATAAAGACGATGAATCGATTAAGGACTG
>JAPLSR010000264.1 GCA_026398545.1 Candidatus Sumerlaeota bacterium
GCAACAACAATAAGCAGTTCAATCAAAGTGAATCCCAAATACCTTTTCATAATTTCACCCTTTTTTTTAATTAGAGATTCTAACAAATTGTTAAACATATAAGTTTTATAAATATTTTAAATTTGCGGCTTTCGTCAACAGGAATATATGGCAAAAGCACCAAAATCCTTTTGATGGACTCTCTATAATGCGCACGGAAAAATTGAATTGCCCTTGACGCATTTTCTGATAGCCAGATACTGGGTGTTGCACAAATCAGGGAGATTAACTTCATTTTTTCACACCATACTGAAAGAGGACCAATGATACGTGGCTTTGCACAGAAAGTTAAAGATTTCGTTACCTTTCCGTTGAGAGCTATTATCCTTTTCCATGAAGACAGATGGGGATTCTCGTCACTGGCATCGGAAAGATTCGACTATGTTGCGCGCGAAGTTGCAGGATACTGTCTGGATGTTGGCTGTGGAAGGCACAACCGATTTATCAATGATTATCTGTGCGGACATGGAAAAGGTATTGACATCTTTCCATACGTGGGGCTGAAGGCAGAAAATGTGGTGGAGGACCTCTCACGATTTCCTTTTGAGAGTTCCACCTTCGATTCAGTCACCTTCATAGCAAACTTGAATCATATCCCCAAATCTCAACGTGATATTGAGTTGAGCGAAGCTTATCGGGTATTGAAGCCAAAGGGCAACATCGTTGTGACTATGGGAAATCCTCTGGCGGAGATAGCCATTCACAAGGTGGTCTGGCTATATGATAAGCTGTTTGGGACGAATTTTGATATGGACTCCGAAAGAGGCATGGGTGCAGAAGAAGACTACTATCTGACAGATGCTGAGATTGTTGATAGACTTACCCGGTCCGGATTCAAACGGATAGACAAGAAATATTTTGCAACCCAGTGGGGACTCAATCATCTTTTTGTGGCATGGAAAGTATAAAAGATTTAGCAACGTTGAGTGGCAATGGAGGTCAATCTCCCAGACTTGTTCAACTTTTTTTTATTGCCACTTATCTCTTTTGATGGTCTTTCTAAGGTGCGCCCGGAAGAATTGAATTACCCCTTGACTTATTCCCATAATGACCAATATTATTGGATTAAATATAAGTGGTGTTGTTTATCATGTAAAACTTTTGAAACGGGATAAAATCATTAATTATTAGTAAAAGGATAAGGCATCTTCGCGGAGGCGTTTTGCCATGAAAAAATTAATCATTATGTCCGTCTTTCTTCTTGTCTTATGCCATTGCGGTAAAAAGGAGGAAAAACCGCAGGTGACTACCTACGCTAAGGAACTATTGGCGAAGAGAACGCCGCAACCCGCAAAACAACCCGCCGCGCCTGCCGTCGATGAGAAGAAAGAATCCAATCTCGAAGCGCCCGTTGTCCCCGCCAGAGTTGTGATAATGCCTATTGCCTGTGTGAATGGTTCTTACGCGCCCGGTAATTACCAGAACCGCCATCTCTTTCCCGCTCTTACTAACACCCTTCTGGAAATCTATGGCAATATTTCCGCGCCGCGCCGGAATGCCATCATAGATTTGGCTGTTGAGAAGAAGTTAATCTCGCGCCAATTTTTTGCGCGGCGCAGAAAGGAATATGACCTGAAAGAGGCGGTTGCTTTTGGAAATGAGATTAAGGCAGATTACCTTGTCATCCCCAGTCTTTATGGAGACGACACCGGAACTTATAAATTCAAGGCGCAGGTTATGAAACCCGCTGAGGGGGAAAATGTCCTTTGGGAAACGGCATGCTCCACCCAAACCATCAAGTTGAATTATATGGCAACATGCCCGTTGTATATCGACTGTGCCTTCAAAGTGGCTGGCTATTTTCTTAAAAAGGACCAATCATCCAAACCCTACCTTGTCAAATCAAACGGAACCGCAAAAGCAAAAGGCCTTGTGGCGGAAGCGAGAGAAAAACAGAAATACCTGACTCTTCAAGATCAGATAAGGGGTGTCCGTCTTTTGTATGATGCCCTGAAGGATGACCCCAATTATCCGGAAGCGTGGATTTCTTTATCAGAATCATATTCCATCCTGGCAAAAAATCTATATGGAACCAGCACTCCTATTGAGGGTGAAATGGCATTGCGTTCCATGGTGGCGGCTCTGATTGCCCTGCGGCTTGATCCCGGAAATCCCGGAGCCTACAGGGCTGCCATGGTCTCATTTTCTCTGAATAACCAGCCCCATAATGCTAAGAGATATATGGAAAGCTATTCAGCTATGGAACCGGATACACCCTTAGCCCGATATGTGAAAATTAAAAGCCATGATTTATCGATAAGTGAAAATGCTTTAAAGAACCTTGCTCCCAACCAGTTCTTTTTATATTCACAAAATGTCCGTCCTAAATCAGTAAAAACCGTATTTTCAGATATTTTGAAAGCCCATTCGGATTCGACATTTCTATATCATAGTATGAGCGATATTTTGGAGCCTTACAATTTCTTCCTGTGTCGTCCATTGGCGCTTGTTCATACTTATTTGGCGCAAAAACAGTTTCTTGAGTATTATATTCCCTGGCTGAAATCTCATTCGGCTGGTGGTGACGACGCCATGAAGGCTTTGGGAAATTTATCCCGCTTCAACACAAAACCATCTCCTATCAATGCCGACAAAACTGACCAGGTATCCCAGATTATGAATGGACTCCGGGACTCTTACATGGATGGGAGCGCCTCCTATTTTCAGTTAGATTCCGCACCGTTTGAGGGATTGAAAATATGCAGGCAAGCACAGAAGGAAGTCCTCGCCAAACTCAATGCTGACCCTTTGGCTGACGGCAATTATTACGATTCGATTAATCTGTCAGAGCGGGATGCACTGTTTCTCTGGCAGCGTGAGCTCCTGAGGGGTCCGATTACAACGATTTATCTTGTAGGAACGTGTTTGTGGGTTCCGGAGGTTCCACAAAAGGTTATACCCGAATTGGGAAAATTATTCCCACTGGATATGCTTGTATTGAATTCGGGCTTCTATTGTCTTTATAGCGTCACCGGCAATGGACCGGTGGGTAATTATTATCTTAAGAAAATGTTCGATGTCGACCAGAATAACACACGTGTAAAAGGATATGAACTGGATAACTATTGTAAGGGGAAGAAACAGAGAAGCGATTTATCGTGGGTTACGTGCGCCTATTATATCGCTACTGACCCCGGTAATTCGCAGGTTGTCTCAACGGCATGTTCCGACCTCTTCCTTCTTGATGAATTGGGCATGTCCCGGGATGTGTTAAACTATTATCGATTTCTCTTTCCTGAAGATGTGTGGGGAATGAAGCATGAACTGAATATCACAAAATACAAGGAAAAACGTCCCAATACAAAAGAGGAAATCTCTCGATTATTCCATCCCGATTTGACAAACTCCTCGGACCTTTGGACGGCGGCTGATATTTACCGCGGCAACGGATATTTTGATGAGGCGCTGGAGTTTTATAAGCGCGCTTTTGAGATGCTGCCAGGCAATAAAGAGCTTGCACGCCAATTGGGGTGGTCATGGCGTCTATCAGGAAATCCGGAGAAATATATTGAGACGCACGAAAGATGCGCCATGGAAAACTCTGGGACATTAACCGCTGCCAGCCTTTATCAGAATATTGGTTATTATTACTATTTCCAGGGCGATGCGGATAGGGCAAGACCTTATTATATCAAGTCCAATAACATTGATTCCGGGCAGGGTGGCTCTATACTGGGTAGAGCCTATCTGGCTTATGCAGAGGGGAATCGGGACGGCGCCATGCAGGAATTGGAAACGGAATTTGGGCGATATCATACCAGCACACCGGTCGAGCTGACAGCGCAGATTATGATTAAAGAAAAACAACCAAATGAGGCGCTCCAATACATTGATAAAATGCTGTTCAATCGACAATTGGTATCCCATGGCGAGATTAATGCCCTCAAAGCGGAATGTTTGTATCGTATGGGACAGAAGGAAAAAGCCATCGAAGTGGTAATCAGTATTTCCAATATTTTTACAAATGATGTTCATATGCAATGTGACATAGCATACATGTATCTCAGGGATGGGCGGATGGATGATGCCATCCATTATCTTGAAACATACCTTCATGAAATGAAACTCGGTGTTTGGGAATTTCAGCCGATTTACCGGACTCTCGTGGAATCCTATTTGCAAAAAGACGACTTGGCAGGCGCTGAACCTTATCTACTGAAGTGCAAATTATTTTATCTTGATGACGAGAACACTCTCGCCATCCTTGGATATTATGCCCTCAAGAAGGGAGATTGCCAGGAGGCGCGCAAATGGATTAACATGTCATTGAACGTGTTTCCGGGGCTTACATCCGCCATTGCCACACAGGTTCTGCTCGACCTCAAGGAAGGCAAGGTGGATGATGCAATTGTCCATGGGGAGAAGGGTTTGAAATGTTGTATATTTATTGATGACACGCGCCTGTATAGCGCCCTCGCCAGGGCTTATCGCCAGAAAGGCATGAACGATAAGGCAAAAAAACTTGTTGATGACATCATCAGCATTGATGGCCAGAATTCCTATTGGGCGAAGAAAGCCGAAGAACAATAAATCGCGCTTAAAAGTCAAAAGGATAATTTTGTATGTCAGCGAATGAAAGTGGACTCGTCTGTATGATTAAAGGGATTGTTTAACTATTTGACCTCGCGCATTATGGCAATGAGTTCCTCCGGCTTGATGAAACCTGCATAGGACTTTCTTTCCCCATTTGCGGTGATGAAGATTAGCGTCGGGAATCCCACTACATTATATTCATTGAGGACGCGCCTGATTTTGGCCGTTGGGCGCGTGGCATCAAACTTTATTGTCACAAAACGCGCCGACCCTGCCACCACCCGCGTGTCGGGGAATGTCTCCCTGTCCATCTGATGGCAGGAAGCGCACCACTCGGCGGTGAAGTCTATCATAACAGGTTTGCGCGAGGTTCTTGCAAAGGCAAGACCTTCCTTTAGATTGCGCATCCATTGAATACCCTTTTTTGCCTCAGAGCGGCTCGGAACCCCCGAATCGCGAGTCATTGTTATGCCAGAAATCAGCACGGGCAATGATAGATAGAAGGCAGTTATAATCATTGCCACCCCGAAGGCTTGCTTCACGCGCACCATCCACATCCCCGGTCTGGGAAGTGTTTTCAAAGCGCCCGAGAGCGTTCCTATCACCACAAGGATTGTTCCCATGCCCAGCGCAAAGGCGAAAAAGAGTTCTGCTCCGACCACCCAGCTTCCCGACTTGATAACAAATCCGATGAGCGCGCCCACAACCGGCGATACGCAAGGTGAAACAATAAGCGCCGCTATAATTCCCATGAGAAAAACCCCGGCAAAACCCTTTCTCGGACTCTTCATCACTTTTGAGGTCAGGGATGTGGGGAGGCGAAGTTCGAAAAGTCCCAGCATGGAGAGTCCGAATATGATGAGAACCACAGTCAGCGCGGCAACAATCCACGCGCTCTTCAGGTAAATGGCGGCAACCTCACCCAGTTTGCCGGTCAGCGCCCCAAGGATGGTATATGCCCCTGCCAGCCCGAGGACATAAGTCAGGGAGAGTAACAATCCCATCTTTTTTGTTTTCACGGCTGAGCTGGAAAAGATGACGCTTGAGGTGATGGGATACATGGGCCAGAGACAGGGGGTGAAACTGATGCCGAGTCCGGTCAGATAGGCGAGAAAGAAGCCTGTGATGCCCGCCCAGTCTGCGGACTTGCTGACAGTGTCAGCTGTTGCTTCCGCCCAGGCAAGATGCACGCCCATTATAAAAGGAAGAAGTGATAAAGATATCGGATGTCTCTGGAAAAATTTCATCTTCCAATCCTTACACTCTGTGTCCTCTGTGACTCTGTGGTGAATCCCATATTTTTGAAACTCTTATCGGATTGCGGAAGTTGCGACGGATTGAATGGGTATCCTTATCTCCACTTCCGCCCCATGCGGAGGTGAATTACGAATGGTGATGTTGCCGCTATGTCCTTCAACGATGCGTCGGGTTATAGAAAGCCCAAGTCCCGAACCGCCTTTCCTTGTTGTGAAGAATGGTTCAAACACCTTGGGGAGGTCCTCCTTTTTGATACCGCAACCCGTATCGCGCAGGAGGAGCTGAATTATTCCCGGATTTCCGGGGAGGCGGCGCAGGCGGATATGGATTTTCTTTTCGCTGCTGTTCTCCATTGCCTGGCGCGCATTGAGATAAATATTCAGGAGCGCCTGTTTAATCTGCACAGGGTCGCACAAAATCTCAGGCAGGTCATTCTCCATCTCCTTCACAATCTCCACAGAATCATCCATTTTGTTGTGAAAGATAAAAGATAGCACCTCATCATTCAATTTTTTCAGGTCATACCTGACAATCTCTCGCGCATAGGGGTTGGCAAAGTTCAGGAGCTGAGATATGATTTTAGAGCACCGCTGTGCTTCCTTATGAAGGGTTTCATAATCTTCGAGGTGAGGGTCATCCCCCCGTGAATTCTTGATAAGGTATTCAGAGTATGCCGAAATAATTCCGATGGGGTTGTTAATCTCATGAGCCACGCCAGCCGCCATCTGCCCGAGGGTGGCGAATTGTTCAGAGCGCAAAAGGCTTTCCCTGATGTTCAAAATCTCGGATTTCTGGCTGTTAATCATCTCCACAATGAACCAGGACATCAGGCTGACCATCCAGATGAGGGCGAACTTGAGGGCGAAGGTGCGCTGGCGGATGAAGTCAAACGAGGTCTCTCTGAACCAGATGGACAAAATGAAAAGCCCCGAAATCAGGATGCTCATAAAAAGCGCCTGACGGGAGTGCCGGAACAGCGCAAATCCACGTAAAATCATGAGAAAATAGAGTATGTAAAAATCGGACTGCACATTGTGCCCGTAATAACGGGTGGTGTCTAAGTATATCAGAAGGGTTACAAAGGCAATGTCAATGAAGTATGAGACGTAGCAGAATGGCCTGACCTGCTGAAGCGTGATGCGGCGGGCGTAAAAGAAGTAACTCTGCGCCACGTTAAACATGGCATACAGGAAAAATATCATGAAGACCTCGGTTGAGGGAAGGGTGAACTGGGTACTCCAGGACCAGACCATCAGACTGATAATCAGAATAATCCATTTGAGGGGAATAATGGCGCGGCATTCTATCCACGTGAGCCAGTTGAGATATTCGCGCTCTTCATGGGTAAGGGGTTTCATATTGTGACCTCAAATATGCGACACATCATCCTCTTGCATTGATTTATGGTTTTCACTTTGAGATGAACGATATAATTGATTATACAATATATCGAAATTCATATTTCACAATGCAAGTTTTTTCAATAAAATAGCTTGATTCGTGCGTGTTCTTTACTTTATTCAAAACCACCTTTTTTCCGGGGAAGGGAAGGATTATACATATACAATTTTCATGTTTTATAATGTAATCACAATTGATGGACCTGTCGGCGTTGGCAAAAGCGCCGTGGCGGGCAATTTGGCGAAAATGCTTGGATGGCGCCATATCGACACGGGGGCAATGTATCGCGCCGTGACGCTTTCTGCGATGCGGCGGAATATTGACCTTAATGACGCAGAGGAGCTGACGGCGATTGCCCGCACCTGCAATATCAACCTCGTGTATAATTGCAATAACCTCATAGTTTATCTTGATGGCGAGGATGTGACTGAGGCAATCCGCGACCCCGAGGTCAGCAGGAACACATCCCCCGTCTCAGAAACCACCGGTGTCAGGGAGGAGATGGTTGCACTTCAGCGCCGGCTGGGGATGCAGGGTCTCTCCATCATGGAAGGGCGCGATATTGGAACGGTGGTTTTTCCCGATGCGTTCTGGAAGTTCTATCTTGACGCAAGTCTGGATGAGCGGACACACCGCCGTGTTCTGCAACTTAAGTCCACCGGCAAGTTCGCTGATTTTAACGAGACAGGGGAGGCTATTCGCCAGCGGGATGAGCGTGACCGCTCCCGTTCATACGGACCTTTGCGCGTAGCCCCGGATGCCATCATTATTGATACCACATGCCTGACCGAGGAGGAGGTCATCAGATTGCTCCTGACTTTTGTGAGAACGGGCATTAATGGGGAATCCACAATCAGGGATTTCAGATGACAACGCAGTTCTTGTCTCAGTTAGACTCAAAATGACCTGTTGTCCAAATATGAGGCGGACTGAAAAAACAGGGAAAATCTCTCCCATCATCTATGATGTGGTTTGCTATTTAGCTAACGTTTTTTGTCGTCTTTATTTCCGGGTAAAGAAGGTGGGGATTGAGAATGTCCCGCGCGAGGGGGGTGTCCTGCTGATTGCCAATCATTCGAGTTATTTAGACCCGCCGCTTGTCGGCACCACTGTTTCCCGGCGCATTTATTACCTCGCCAAGGAGGAACTCTTCCGTATCCCTTTTTTCTCATGGATAATAAGCAGAATCGGGTCAATTCCCGTGAAGAGGGGAGGCGTGGACCGCGGGGCTATAGAGAGGTGCAGAGACCTTTTATCCTCAGGCGAGGTGCTCCTTATGTTCCCTGAAGGGACAAGGTCATATGATGGTGAGATGGGTGAGGTCAGACATGGAGCCGCCATGATCGCCTCCAGTGTGGAGAATCTGCCCATTGTCCCCGTTTATATCGATGGGAGTTTCAGGGCGTTTCCCAGAAGAAGATGGATGCCCTTGCCGGTGAAGATTACCGTAAAGGTGGGCAAACCATTCAAAATAGCACAAAAAGGTGTTGCAATGGATAAAAAAAGTTATTACGAATCTGCATCTAAACTCTTTCTGGATAGAATTCAGTCCTTAAAATGAAAAATTAAAAATCAGGGAAGAAAACACTCCCTTTATCTTGTGAAAGAGGCGAATATAAGTATGACCGAAGACAGAAAAAACCAGGACAAAGAAGAGAATAATTTTGGCTCTGAGCTCGAAAATGAGTTAAGCCCGATTAACACGGGAAGGATTTTTCAGACAAATAAGCCCCTGACGCCAGAGACACCACCTCCATTGGAGGAGCCGCCCGCCCCATCCGTCGTGGAGGAAAAACAACCTTCATCCGATGAGGTGGTTCCTTTGATAGTGGAGGAGCCGGGTGAGCCGGAGATTGATGATGACTTCCTCAAGATGATTGATGAATATATGCCCCGCGCGGAAGAGGTCGAAGTCGGGGACATTATGGACGTGCCCGTTCTGGATGTCCGCGCCGATTGTATCCTTGTCAATATCGGCGACAAGATGGAGGGCATGGTCGACATCTCAGAGTTCATGACCAGAAACGGCGAGGTCACTGTGACCCCCGGTGATGTCATTGAAGTCATGATTGAGGGTCGGGATGAGCAGTCTGACCAGGTTATCCTGTCCCATCGCAAGGCGGTCAGGCGGATTGCCATTGAGCGTCTCGGCGAGGCGGTTGAGAAAAAAACACCCATCCGCGGCCGTGTAACTGATGTGGTCAAGGGCGGTTTGATTGTGGATGTGGGAATTCCCTGCTTTATGCCTGCCTCCCAGATAGACCGTTCCCGTGTGGAAAATCTGAATTCCTGGGTGGGACGGGAGGTCGAGGCTTATGTTATTGATTTCAATCTGGAGCGCCAGAGGGCGATTCTCTCCCGCCGCAAGTTGATTGTGGAAGACCTGGAAAAGAGGAAAAAAGCCCTCTTTGACAGTTTAAAGGTTGGTGATATCCGGACCGTCCATGTTAAAAGCATTCATGATTTCGGCGCATTTGTGGAACTGGGACCGATGGACGGTTTTATTCCCCGCGATGAGGTCTCGTATGAGCGCGGCGCACATCCGGCGATGTATCTCAGGGAAGACCATGAGGTGAAAGTCAAGGTTATCGCGGTGGACAGAGAGACGCAGAAGGTAACCCTGAGCCGCAAGCAGGCGCGCCTTGACCCGTGGGAAAAGGTGGGTGAAAAGTATCCGAGGAATTCCATTGTGACCGGAAGGGTCGCCTCCATCGCCAGTTTTGGGGCGTTTGTCCAGCTGGAAGAGGGACTGACGGGCATGATTCACGTATCCAATATGAGCTGGGAAAAGGGAACGCAGAAGCCTGGTGCATTCGTGAAGGAGGGGGATATTGTCAAGGCGGTGGTTCTTGATTTTGATAAGGAGAATCATAAGCTGTCGCTCGGTCTGAAGCAGATAACCGAGGACCCGTGGGTCAAGATTGAGGGAAAATTCACCCCGGGGAGCAGGGTAAAGGGGGTCGTCACCAATCTCACGGATTTCGGCGCCTTTGTCAGGCTGGATGAGAATGTGGAAGGGTTGATTCATATCTCCAACATGACATGGGATAAAAAGCCGGGCAGACCTTCCCTGTATCTTAAGGTGGGGCAGGAGGTGGAGATGCTTGTCCTGAACACCAACAGGGAGGGGAGGCGAATCTCACTTGGCTTGAGACAGCTCCAGAAGAGTCCGATAGACCTGTTTCTTGAAAGCCATAAGGTGGGGAATAACTTAGAGGGGGTTGTCACCCGCATCGCTTCATTTGGCGCCTTTGTGGAAATTGCTGATGGGATTGAGGGGCTTCTCCATGTCTCCGAAATCAGTCCTGAGCGCGTGGATAATCCCTCCTCCGTTTTGAAGGAGGGACAGAGGATTAAATGCAAGATTATCAATATTGCCGGCGGGGGTCGTCGCATCAGCCTCAGCCGCAAGGAAGTAATAAGGGATGAGGATAAGAAAGCCATGCAGGAATATCTCAAAAGTAATGTCAAAGGCGGAGTCAATGTCGGCGAATTACTGAAGGATTTAAAAAATAAACTTGCCCGATGAGGTCGCCATTTCCAAAAACCTTAGATAATTTCACGCAGAGAACGCAGAGAACGCCGAAGTTGTGGATGTACTTGACAGCCCTCCTTAAGTGAAACGAGCATAAATAAAAAAGTTAATGATGAATGGGAGGATTTTTCATACTATGGAAACAAACCCAAATCAGCCTGTATATCAACAGCCGCCATCATATCCGCCGCCGCCGCCCGGTCTGCCGACGCAGCCGCCGCAAAAAAAGAGGCACGGCATCTCCTGTATTGTATTACTATCCCTTGGGGTGATTTTCACCGCTTTGGTC
>JAPLSR010000387.1 GCA_026398545.1 Candidatus Sumerlaeota bacterium
TTCTGAAGAATTGGCATTTTGTCACTGGTCGGGGTTTTTGCGGAGACGTCAATAAGATATAACAGTAAAAACGGCACCATCCATGAGAAATATTGGGTGTAAAGGACGGGGTTAACCCCGAAATTCTAAAGCACAAATATGAATTGTGCAAAATAAGGTTGAAGCATGGCTTTAACGCTTCAAATTGACTCTTTTTAATTTTAGCCTTATTTTATTAAGTAAATAATATCCGCAACATCAACAATGCCATCGTGATTCACATCAGAGGAGGCAGGTTCGGACGTCTTGCCCAGCAGAAAATGTTTAATAGCCAAAGCCTGTGGGGCATTTTCATGCCAGTTGCAGTTATAAGGACCGCCATAAGCCCCCATATCATTCCGACTGGTTTTCTTTCCGGGCGGCAGACAGGCGTCATTATACTGCTCAGCCGGGTCGCCCGCATCAATACATGGCGAATTAATTTGCAGATGAAAATCTTCCTTATCAATATCAATAAACAGTGGAGAAGTAGTAATATTGCCCACTCCACTAATATTACCTGTCCAAAGTTTAATACAACAATAAGAAGGCGATGATGATGAAGGAGTCCAATTTACAAAATCTCCGATAATGCAATTTTTTATTGTTACTTTACAATTAGTTATATCTATATCTGGATGATTGTTAAATATCGTATTATTCTCTATGATACTGTTATAGCCTACGCAGATTCCCCCCACACCTGTTGCGTTAAATGCAATAATATTATTCCGAATAATCCCTTTACAGTCAAATAATCCCCCACCAAATGAACCACAATAATTATGCGATATTACATTATTCAAAATAATCCCATTACATTCATATAATCCTCCACCACCTGAATATGCTGATGACGCACAAGAATTATGCGATATTACATTATTCAAAATAATGCCATCACAATAAGCAAGCCCGCCACCACATGTCACCTCATCAGACCCTATATCATTATAAGTGATAACATTATTCCGTATAAGACCGTCACAGTGATAAATACCTCCTCCACAATTTGCCATCCAAAGTAGACTCCTAAATCCATTTTTTGTAATAAAGTTATATTGAATCGTGGCATGAGTTCCATTGCCATAAATCCCGGCTCCTTCATCACTGGTCCCACCTGTTATCTCAAAACCCGATAAAATACAAGTGGTCACTTCGTCGCCCCTGAATGTCACAACTGAATAACATAAAATATTATTACCATCAATAATCGTGGCATTAACTGTGGGTGAGCTTTCAGGGTCCTCAGAGCGAAGGATAATATTTTTACCGTTAAATTTTATGTGTTCTATATAATGTCCGGGCGAGACAATAATTTCATCGCCGTGTGCCGCCGCATCAATGGCAGGTTGGATACTCTGAAAATCATGCGATGGACCCACGCGAATAACAGCTGAAAAACAGAACAATGGAACATAAAATAATAAAAATATCAGAAAACCAATAATTTTCAAATATAGATTATTCATAACTTACTCCTCTTCTGATTTGTTTTATAAAATTATTCAAAAAGCACGTCTCTGTCAAGACTAAATTATTAAAATGTGGGGCAGGCCCGCCAATTAGTTCAAATACATATTTGTGCGACCTGAAATTCGGGGGCGGGACGATGTTTAAGGGCATGTGACGGGGAGGCGGAAGGGTCCCTCTTTTAAGGCGTGGATGTGTTCGGCTGTCAGAGACCCATACTCAAACAGGCAAGCGCCCTGTGAACCTGTCTCACGCGCAATACGTATCTCATCAATGAGCGTCTCCGCACTGAATCCCATATAGGGCGCAAGACCGGTGATTATATCCACACCCTTTGGAAGTTTGGGGATTAAATCTCTCGCCTCACGCCTCAGATATTCCGCATCAGACGTATATGCCATGAAGTAAATCTGGTCAAGCCAACCCTTTTCCAGCCAGAGCATCCAGTTCTGAAACTTTGCGCCCGTCGCCTCATCCAGTTTGGGGAATACATCGGCGGAGAGTTTTGCATCCGGTCTCACCCGTTTCTGCATGGCACGCACATTTTTCACAAAATCCGTGACCTGCTCCATGCGGTATTCATTCCATTTCCGCCATTTTTCGGGGTCTTTTTGCGGGTCAAGCGAGGTGGGGTCAATTTCATATCGGTTGTAAAATCCCTGCCGGCAGGCGCCGCAATAACAATAGCCCTCCTCCCATGGCAGGCTTTGCGGATAGCGGATATAATCCAACTGCAAGCCGTCAATCGGATATGTCTTCAGGAGATATTCATAAATTTCAAGCCAGAAGCGGCGAACCTCCTCCCGCGAGGGGCAGAAGTAATAATAACCCTTTTCGAGGGTGGAGGGTTGTTTTCCGTTACGCCCCAGCGCCAGCCATTCCGCCTTTTCGGAGACGAGAGGCGAGTCCTGAAAGCCGATGAAATAGACCTCTACCCAGGGGATGATTTTGATATTGTATTTCTTCCCCAGGGCGCAGAGTTCTTTGAGCGGGTCCCAGCCGTGAAAAGCGGGATTCTGCCTGAGCGCCGGATGGGCGTTGGGATAAATGGCGTAACCCCCGTAGATTGTTTCGGGACAGAGGCAGTTGAATCCAGCCTCAGCCAATTTTTTCATGGTGGACTCAAGCTCCTGCGGCGATTTTTCCTTGAGGCGATACCAGCAGGCGCGGATTTCCTTTGTGCGAGCGATTTGAGTTCTTTCGGAGAGATGGATGGGTCTGCGCTGTCCGCCATTGTCAGTTGTGCAGACGTCTTTTTCAACAGTTCATCAGCGTAATAGAGACGTGTCCGTTCCGTGTTACGTGCCACAACCCTGTTGCCTGTGATAGAGATTTCCATCCCCGGATAAAGAGAGCGCGCAATCCAGTCAGCGCCTTTGCCATGACCGGAGAGGACAAAGCCATCTCTGGGAATGGCGGAGTTGTTGCCGCCGACGTTGCGGACGATGTCGCCAATGACGGTCGCCTCAGCGCCCCATTCATTTGTGCCCGTCCTTTCGCCAGAGGCGGGTGTGTAAAGGATGAGCTGATTGGCGCCGCGTCCGCCGGGAAATTCGCGGTCTGATGGGTCGGTCTTATCAATCATCG
Organism: Candidatus Sumerlaeota bacterium; assembly: GCA_026398545.1. Lineage (GTDB taxonomy): Bacteria > Sumerlaeota > Sumerlaeia > MWCT01 > MWCT01 > JAPLSR01. The sequence goes on from JAPLSR010000387.1 coordinate 3,079, forward strand.
CCTCAGAGGTTGAGATAGAAGGCTCCTCGGCGGCGGGGACGTCCCTTTTTGCATGAGCGCAGGCGGAGAAGAAAAGGGAACTTCCCATCAGGCAAAACATCATGCCCATTATAAAAATCCTTTCCATCCTTCAACTCCGCTGGCAGAGAGAAATAATCACAAGAGAGATGCCCCGTTAAAATTCAGCCTTAAAAATGTCCCTACGTTATTAGTTATTAAAGAGATATTATGACGGAATTTCCCACGGATTGGGCTGTTTGAAGGGCGGCGTGCCGAGTTCGGGTTTTGGGATTTCGCCTCCGGCAGGGTTTTTCGCCTCACTATCCGGTGGCGGGGCGAGGGTGGGAGACTTTTGCAGAGGCGGTAATTCCTTGCCCGCAATCAGTAGTTCAAACTCCTCGCCGGAGAGCGTTTCGCGTTCAATCAAGACATCGGAAATCCTGACAAGCAGGGTGTGATTTTCGCGAAGGATTTTCCCGGCGGCGTCATGCGCCTCCACAATAAATGCCTGCACCTCCTCATCTATCTTGCGCGCCGTTTCATCGCTGTAATCGCGTCCCTGTGCGAGCTCCCGACCAAGGAATATCTATCCTTCCGGGTCGCCAAAGGTTCTGGGTCCGAGATGTTCGCTCATGCCGAACTCGCATATCATGCGATGGGCGAGGCTCGTTGCCTTGCGGAGGTCATCCGCGGCGCCTGTGGTGTATTCGCCGAGGATAATCTCCTCGGCGGCTCTGCCTCCAAGGGCATAGACGAGGTAGCTCTTCAGCCGCCGGCGTGTCATGTGCTTGCGTTCCTCACCGGGCAGGATGCTTGTAACGCCGAGGGCGCGTCCCCGCGGGATGATTGTGACCTTGTGGACGGGGTCGGAATCGGGGAGCATTTTGGCGCAGAGTGCATGTCCCATCTCGTGGATGGCGGTGGTTTTTTTATCATCGGCTGTAAGGATGAGGCTTCGCCGCTCAGGACCCATCATGACGCGGTCCTTTGCCTCTTCGAAGTCATCCTGTGTCACGGTGGGTTTGTTTTTCCGCGCGGCGAGGAGGGCGGCTTCATTAACCATATTTGCGAGGTCGGCGCCTGAAAAGCCGGGAGTTGCCTTCGCCATGATGCTGAGGTTAACGCCGGTGTCTATCTTGATATTGCGTGTATGCACCTCGAGGATTTTTTCGCGCCCGCGCACATCGGGGAAATCCACTGCAATCTGACGGTCAAAACGACCCGGGCGAAGCAGTGCCGGGTCAAGGACATCCGGACGGTTCGTGGCGGCAATCAGAATAACGCCCTCATTCGGGTCAAAGCCGTCCATCTCCACGAGGAGCTGGTTGAGGGTCTGCTCCCGCTCATCGTGTCCACCGCCAATGCCTGAAAACCGGTGGCGCCCGACGGCGTCAATTTCGTCAATAAAGATGAGGCATGGATGCGCCCGCTTGCCCTGTTCAAAGAGGTCGCGCACACGGGAGGCGCCCACGCCCACAAACATCTCCACAAAATCGGAGCCGCTGATGGAAAAGAAAGGCACCTTTGCCTCGCCCGCAACAGCCTTGGCGAGTAGCGTCTTGCCCGTCCCCGGTGGGCCATAAACGAGCACGCCCTTGGGAATCCTGCCGCCCAGACGTGAAAACTTCTTCGGGTCCTTCAGAAACTCCACAATCTCCTTCAGCTCCTCCTTCGCCTCATCCACCCCTGCCACGTCATCAAACGTTATCTTCACCTGACCATCG
>JAPLSR010000170.1 GCA_026398545.1 Candidatus Sumerlaeota bacterium
AAGATTCTTGACCTCCTGAAAAAAAACACAACCAATTTCCCGCTTACCCGCAAGGTATCCGAGGGAACAATGCAGGAAGTGACCGCCGCCCTTACCGACCTCGGCATCAATAGAGTTGCCATCTATCCACAAAAGGAAACCAGACGCCTCTATCCGAAGGGGACACTCCTTGCCACCGTTCTGGGATTCACAAATATGGATAACGTCGGGGATAATATAGGGGTATTCGGGCTGGAGAGAGAGTATAATGACTGGATATGCGGGGAGTATAAAAAGATATACCCCCACCGCACAGCGCTCTTGCAAGACCTCGAACCCATTGAACAGGAAATCCTTGAGGCAACTTATGGCAACCGCCTTATTCTGACCATCGACCAGAGCATCCAGTATGCCTTAGAGCGCGCACTGCGGACGTCGATAGCAAAGAGTCAGGCAGATTATGGTGTCGCTATTGTGCAGGACGTCCGCACCGGTGAAATCCTCGCCCTGTGCTCCCTCCCCACCTTCGACCCGAACAATTTTTATTCATACAGCAAGGAATTCCGGCAGAATAGATGTGTCAGTAACCCCTTTGAACCCGGCTCAGTCATGAAAATCTTTACCACGACTATCCTTTTAGACCTTGGTCTTGTGCGCCTGGATGAATTGATAGACTGTCAGGAGGGGCATGCCATTGTGGATGGCTGGCGTGTGACGGATGCCGGCGGACATGGCATGAAGATTGTCCCCTTCACGCAATGTTTTTATAACTCCAGCAATGTGGCATTCGCAAAACTGGGAATACGCATTGACCCGGCAGTCTATTATTCCTACCTCCATGACAGGTTCATGTTCGGACAGAAAACGGGGATTGACCTGCCGGAGGAGAGTGTAGGTATCCTCCACCCCCTCTCCAAGTGGCACCGCCACTCGCGCAAATCCCTTGCCTATGGCTATGAAATTGCCCTCACGCCCATCCAGACCATCAGTGCCGTCAGTGCAATCGGGAACGGCGGAAAACTCATGAAACCTTATATCGTCTCCGAAATACAGGACTACAAGGGAAACACCATCAGACAGTTCGCCCCGTCCGTGCGGGGGCAGGTGGCACGACCCGAAACTGTGCAGAAAGTCCTTCAGTTAATGGAGGATGTTATCGATGTTGGAACAGGTAAAAAGGCAAAAATAAAAGGATACCGCATCGGTGGAAAAACAGGCACCACCCACAAATCCCAAATCCTTGACCGCACGGAATACATCGCCAGCTTCGCCGCCATCTTCCCCATTGAAAACCCGCAAATCTCCTGTTATATCGCCATTGACAACCCCAAGGGCGCTTATTACGCCGCCGATGTTGCCGCACCGGTCTTCCGTGAAGTCGCAGAACAGATACTCGCACATCTCGCCCTGCCGGCAACTGTTGTGGAACCCGAACCCCATACTCATATCGCCGCCTCTAAACCCATTCCCACCCCCACACCCACGCCTGAGGCGATGAACCCTCCTCCCACCATTGCCGCCGGGGTGATGCCTGACCTGAAGGGGATGACCATGAAGGAAGTGATGGATTGCCTTGGCAATACCGCCGTTGATGTGAAATTCATCGGCACCGGCGTTGTCATTGAGCAGACACCGCCGCCCGCAACCGCCCTCAGTGATGCTCAAAACTTCACAGTAGTCTTTGGAAAACCGGAAAGTCCTGATGCACCGGCACCGGTCGCCGACGCTGTCTACTCCGCCGGAGCGGCTGCGAAGGCTGGGCCATAGCTTTGGCGACGGAGCGAGGAGTAGAATAATGGCAGTATCGATGACAAAGAGGAACGTGCAACTGGACTCGGGAGAAGGTGTGCCGGCGCTTTTGCTCAGGGAACTCCTTCACGAGGCGGGTTATGACCCCGACCTCTGCCCATCCCCTCTGGACAGACTTATTACAGGTGTCACAGACAATTCAAGACGTGTCCTGCCGGGAAATATCTTCGTGGCAATACAGGGAAGCAGGGCGGATGGGCATCTTTTCTTATCAGATGCCGTTGAATGTGGCGCCGCCGCCCTTATTGTGGAACGTGAAATACCCGCCTATCCCGGTGTTGTTATAATTTGCGTCCCTGATACGCGTGATGCCCTCGCCCTTCTCGCTCATGCCTATTACGGCAATCCATCAAGGGATAAACTCCTCATTGGCGTGACAGGGACCAATGGCAAAACAACCACGACCTATATCCTGCGTTCCTGTCTTCAGGCGTCAGGCATCCCCACCGGTCTCATAGGGACTATCCAGTATGATATTGGCGATGGAGTTGTCAAGGCGCAGAACACAACGCAATCAGCCCTCTCCCTTGCCCGGATGTTCGCCCGCATGAGGCAAAATGGCTTAAGGGGCGCCGTGATGGAGGTTTCCAGCCATGACATCCAGCAGA
>JAPLSR010000042.1 GCA_026398545.1 Candidatus Sumerlaeota bacterium
ATCATGACGATTATAGCTATTAACAGACCCATGCTGGACTGCACCGACCAACAGAGAATCAGCGCCGCATAGCTTGTGACAAGTGTAAATAGCGCCAACACCTCCCTCATTTTCCCCCTCACATGGAGATAAAGGAGCAGATTCATGGGAAAGAGAACGGCGAGATAATCGGCAACATATCCCGTATTACCGATGCCTGCGGCGAGAAACCCGCGCCAGTCTTGAAGCCGTGGTATGATATTTACAAAATATGGAAAGAAACGGGCGGAGAAATCCTGGATTATAATCCATGTGGCTGTGATGGCGGCACTAAGCGTCAGCGCCCAGATGAGCACAAAGAGCCTCCATGGGGTTCCATAAAGATAATCCTGCAGTAAAAGGGCGAAGATAAAGAGAATGATGAGCCTCTTGACCTCATCCCACCAGAGGGAGGAGCTCCCCGCCACCAGACCTGAAAGGACGTTCAAAAGTATGTATCCCGCAAGGATGCCTGTAATGGGGGAGAACATCAGACGAACATTTTTACCCGAGAAAAATCCTACGGCATAAACACCAAGGAGAATCATGACCCAGAAGGTGAGCCATACATTTTTTGGCAGGGTGTAAGCATCAAAAGTGAACCTTGTGAAGAACAGGCTTGTGCCAGCGGTGAGAAGGACAAAGATTCCTCCCCGTATTGCATCATACAGGTTATTGAAGCGTTGCCCGCCCTCTTCTTTCATTCCGCTCTGTCCTTTTACAATTTTTGCGACCTGAGGTGTGATTATATAAACTCAGTAATGCGCATTTGTGTAAACAAAAAAATGGGAAGAAAAGACTTGAAGGGAAATATTAGATGGCATGAAATTATTTGTATGTACCAACGCAGAAAAATAATACGGGCATTTTTTCTATTTCTCGCCCTGGTTTTCACTGTAAGTCCCCGAGCGCAGGAATCGAACCGTCCATTCCGCATCGGTTTCCTCATTTCCGATGAAGAGCCAGGCTTAAGTCTTCAATGGTTTGAATCCCTTAAACGCTTTCTCCTTGAACAACCAACCATTCAACGTCTTCTTGCGGAGAATCATTATTCGGGAATTGCAATTTTACCAGCCGACGGTTACCGCGATATGCTTCAGCGGATGGACCTCAATGAATTTGACCTCGCCTTCTGCTCAAGTGTCATTTTTGTTGAACAGCATGGTGACTATCGACCGATTCTTCAAATTCGCGGGGATATTTATGACTCGCGCGGACAGGGAATGACACTGCACAAGGGAGTGGTGATTGCAGGACCAAAATGCGATCTCTTTCAGCAGGAAAACAGGACTCCGGAAAAGATTCGCACATATATCATGGCAAATCCCATAGCCTTCGTATCTGCGCATAATGCCACAGGATATGTGTATCCCCGCCTTGCCCTGTGGCGGAAATACAATGTGGCGGAACCGGGAGATGTTATATTTGCCGGCTCCTCAGAAGAGGTGGTAAAGTATGTGGTGAATGGGTTGGTCAACATTGGCGCTTGCGACAGCAATACC
>JAPLSR010000177.1 GCA_026398545.1 Candidatus Sumerlaeota bacterium
GACTATCATAAAAAGAAAAACCCTGTCAATAAAATCAATTTCGTCCTTCGTCCATTGTCCTTAAAACTCTGCCGAGCCCGGGTGGCGGGGGAAGGGAATGACGTCGCGGATGTTGGACATGCCGGTGCAGAATTGCAGGGCGCGCTCGAAGCCTAAACCGAAGCCTGCATGAGGCACGGTGCCATATCGGCGCGTGTCTAAATACCACCAGTATGCCTCTTCGTTCAATCCCATCTCGCGGATGCGCGCAAGCAGCACATCGAGGCGCTCCTCGCGCTGGCTGCCGCCAATCACCTCGCCAATGCGCGGGAAGAGGATGTCCATCGCCGCAACCGTCCTGCCATCGTCATTCTGGCGCATGTAGAATGGTTTGATAGTCCTGGGATAATCGGTCACAATGACCGGCTTTTTGATACGCTTTTCCGTGAGATACCTCTCATGCTCGGTCTGCAGGTCGCTTCCCCACCTGGTCGGATATTCAAACGTCTCGCCGCTCGATTCGAGGAGCGAGACGGCTTCAGTGTATGTGATGCGCTCGAAGGTTGTCTCGACGATGTGGCGCAGGGTGGGGATGAGTTCCTTGTCATACCATTTGGAGAGGAATTCGAGGTCTTCCATGTTGGCATCGAGGCAGGCGGCGATGATGTATTTGAGGAAATCCTCTGCGAGGTCGGCATCATCTCTGAGGTCAAAGAATGCCGCCTCAGGCTCCACCATCCAGAATTCGGCGAGGTGGCGCGGCGTATTGGAATTTTCAGCGCGAAAGGTTGGTCCAAAGGTGTAAATGCGGGAAAATGCCATGGCGAATAGTTCACCCTCCAGCTGACCGCTAACTGTCAGGTATGTGGGGCGTCCGAAGAAGTCCTTTTTGTAATCAATTGTGCCGGTCTCATCGTGCGGCAGGGCGGCGGGGTCCAGACTCGTCACACGGAACATGGCGCCCGCCCCCTCGCAATCGCTCGCCGTTATGATGGGTGTGTGGATGTAAATAAAATCCCGTTCCTGAAAAAATTTGTGAATAGCCCAGGCAAGGGTGTTGCGGATGCGGAAGACGCACCCGAATGTGTTTGAGCGCGGGCGCAGATGGGCAATGGTGCGCAAAAATTCCAGTGTATGACCTTTCTTCTGAAGCGGATAGGTTGCCGGGTCAGCAAGACCATATATTGTGACATCCTCAGCGCGGAGTTCGAACGGCTGTCCTTTTGCAGGGGACTTCACAAGGCGACCGCGCACGGCAATGGCGCTCCCAACAGTAAGGCGTAAAATCTCAATGTAATTCGGCAATGCAGCATCCACAACAACCTGGAGATTTTTCAGACAGGAGCCGTCGTTCATCTCGATAAAGGAAAACCCCTTTGAGTCACGACGTGTGCGCACCCATCCGCGAACCAGCACGTCAATATCAAATTGCATGAGCCTGTAAAGGTCCTTGATGCATGAAGGTCTTTGTGAACCGGTCATTTTGTCAACTGTCCCTCCCTTCTATCAATACCGCCGCAGGAGTCCGGTGATGACGCCGCGCACCTGAATCTCTCCAGCTGACAGAACAATCGGGGTTAGATTGACATTGGTGGATTCCAGCCGGATACTTTCCCCATCTTTGATATAACGCCTCACAAGCACCACGCCCGTCTTCAGAAGCGCCACAATCAGTTCTCCGTTCTCAGCCACATTGCATCTCTCCACAATGAGACAATCGCCGGGGAGAAACATCTCTTCCCTGAAAGAATCATCCCTCACGCGCAGTATGAAGGAATCCTGTCCACGGAGGAGTTCCTGGGGAACCTTCAGGGTGCGTCCCTTTTCAGCGGCGGCAATGGGTCTGCCGGCAGAGATTTCACCAAGCACTCGTAAATCAACCTCCCCCATGAAATCATAATCCTTGAGAATCTCGATGGAACGTCCACGGTTCCATCGGCGGGCAATGACCCCTTTTGCCTCAAGGTTCTTCAGGTGCTTATGCACCGAGGAGAGAGAGGAAAGCCCCAGACCTTTGCATATCTCCTCCAGCGTGGGGGAATAACCGTTTTTCCTTATAAACTGGCGAATAAAATGAAGGACATCGCGCTGACGCCTGGTCAGATACATGTTCCTGGCAACCTCTCAGGTATTGACAACCCTCATCTCAAAAACAAACCAGGTCATTACTCATTCAGGAAAATAACATTGGAGAATTGTGCAGAGCGGGGGGGTTCTTTCAACTAAAAAAGGCGGTTATATTTTCTGCGTCTGCGCGTTCTCTGCGAGAGATTATAAAATAATCCGGGCTTGAGCCTGTCCCACAATCAACCTTGACACCCCTTTTTTGCCACTGATAGTGTCCCACAAATCTTTTATTCAGAAGAGTGCTCAAAGAAACGGAATCCTCATGTCCCCCAAGAAAACCGTGCTTGTCCTTGAAGATGGGACTGTGTTTGAGGGAAGCGCCTTCGGCGCCACCCGCGAGGTCTTCGGCGAGGTGGTATTCAACACATCCATGACAGGCTATCAGGAAATCCTCACCGACCCATCCTATCATGGGCAGATGGTGGTCATGACATATCCGTTAATCGGGAACTATGGCATCAATGAACTGGACGTGGAATCTGTCAGACCGCAGGTGACGGCGTTCATCGTGCGGGAGGTCTCATACGGGGCAAGCAACTGGCGCTCGCGCGAAACACTCTCAAACTACCTTGAACGTCACGGCATCCCCGGAATGGAAGGCATAGATACCCGTGACCTCGTCCTGCATATCCGGTCAAGAGGCGCCATGCGGGGTGGAATCTCTTCCATTGACACAAATCCCGAAAGCCTTCTGAAAAAGACCCTTGCCTCGCCTCAGATGATTGGGGCGGACTATGTCCGCGCCGTAACCACAGAACGCCCCTATCTCTTTGAACCACACCTGTCCATAGGGCTGCCGGAAGGGTTGAAACACCTCAGGGTGGTCGCCTTTGATTTCGGCATAAAACGCAATATCTCCGAACTGATGGTCAAGCAGGGACTGGACGTGACCATTGTCCCGGCAACCACAAAGTCGGAGGAGGTGGATTCTCTCAAACCTGACGGTGTTTTTCTCTCAAATGGACCCGGCGACCCGGCAGCGCTGGATTA
>JAPLSR010000105.1 GCA_026398545.1 Candidatus Sumerlaeota bacterium
CAAAATTGTCAATTGACAATTATCAATTATCAATTATTTAACGTGATATGGATATCAAATCATTTGCCGGAAAATTTCTCTCCCGCCTCGATAAAATTGACCGACAGCAGATCGAGGCATATTTCTCAAAGCTGATTCAGGAAAAGAATTTCTTAGAGGTTATCTTCAATCGGCTCCGGGAGGGGATTATTGTCACAGACACCGCCTTCCAGATACTCTTCATGAACAGGGCGTCCTGCAGGGCGCTTGGACTGAAGGGCGGTCCGGAACTGTATCTGGGGCAAAATCTCCCGGATATCACCGACCATCCTGACTTAAAAGCGCGTCTCCTCCACTACGACCCTTTCTCCGGAGAGGTTGCCACAGAGGAGCTGAGGCTCAAGAAAACGGGGTATCAGGTGCTCCTTGCCCGTTTTCTCCCCGTTCCAGATGACGAGGGCGGCGTGGAAAGTGTTGTCATTCTCCTGAGCGACATAACGGAGCAAAAAAAGTCGGATGAGGTCCGAATCAAGAGCCAGCGCATCAACGCCCTCGCCACGCTCACAGCGGGTGTTGCCCACGAAATCAAAAATCCACTGAACTCACTCCAGATTCACGCCCAGCTTCTGAGGAAATACCTGACCATGCCGCCTGAGGAGATGACGCTGGAATATCGTCAGAGGAGCCTTCGTTCCAGCGACATAATTCTTGAAGAGATTTCCCGACTCTCCCGCATCGTGAACCAATTCCTGATGGCAGTCACCCCGAGGCGCTTTGAACTGCAACCGGGCAATCCCAATGAGGTCATCAAACATGCCCTTGAAGTGATGGCGCCCACCCTTGCGGAAAATGGTATCAAGGTCACCCTGAACCTTGACCCCACTGATGTGGAGGTGCGCCTGAATGCCCCCCGCCTCGCCCAGGCATTTTTGAACATCATTAAAAATTCCGAGGAGGCGATGGAGGGGACGAGCGAGCCCCTCCTTGTCATCACCAGCCGGATTGAGGGAAAATCTCTCGCAATCTACTTTATTGACAATGGCTGTGGAATCGCCGAAAAAAATCTTGAAAAGATTTTTGAACCCTATTTCACCACAAAGTTTCACGGCTCAGGGCTGGGACTGATGGTGGTGTATCAGATTGTGAGTGAACATGAAGGCGCCATAAGCATTAAAAGCGCAGAAGGAAAGGGAACAACGGTCACCATACTGCTCCCAATCTCACGCCAGCCAATCCGCCTTCTGGCGGACAAATAAAGGAACGGGATTAAATATGGGAAGGCGAATACTTATTGTTGATGATGAAAAGAACACACGGGAGGGACTCAAGTGGGCTCTCGACGGGAAGAATTATGACATCAGCCTTGCTACGGACGGTCAGGAGGCAGCCGACCTCCTCTCCATCCAGCCATTTGACCTCGTCATTACCGACCTCAAGATGCCTGCGATGGATGGCATGGATCTCCTGAACCTCATCTTGAAAAAATATCCAAAAACGATTGTCATCATCCTGACAGGACATGCCACGGTGGAAAATGCGGTGGAGGCAATGAAAAAGGGCGCCTATGATTATATTGAAAAACCGATTAATATTGATGACCTCAACCTTCTTGTCGAACACACCCTCCTGGAAAAAAACCTCCCCGAAGAGGATGAAAATCTCCGCCAGTCCTTACAAAGGCAATACAGCATGGAAAGCATCATCGGTGAGTCCCCCGCCATGAAAAAGGTGTTTGAAAAGATTATCCATGTGGCGCCGACAAGGGCAACCGTCCTCATCCAGGGAGAAAGCGGCACAGGCAAGGAACTTATCGCCTCCGCCATCCATTACAATTCTCCCCGCTGGAATAAACCCTTAATCAAGCTCAATTGCGGGGCGCTTACCCCCACCCTCCTCGAGAGTGAACTCTTCGGTCATGAAAAGGG
>JAPLSR010000332.1 GCA_026398545.1 Candidatus Sumerlaeota bacterium
GTGGAACTGGAACCCATGACACCCGCCGAGCGGAAATTCATCCACAAACTCCTTTCAGAGGTGGAAGGGATTGATACTTATTCCATGGGGCGGGAGGGACAGAGACGCATAATCGTAAGTTTGGAAAACGCCCCGCGCTCCGCCTCGGTTGGGGACGAGGAGATTCTGCCGGAGCTTTTGAATGACATCACCAATGTTAAACGCCAACGCCCGCTTCACCAGGGAACCGCATTCCTTAATAACAAGGCAAAGCCGAGCAACGGCTCCGACGCCTCGGATGACCTTATGGAGCCGGAACCGGAAAAGGATGCACAATAGATGCCAAATGTGGCGGGCAATATGGTTCTGGACGGGAACGCTGAGGATTGATGCAATCAGTTTGGCTATGGCTTGGATTTATCGCCTGGGTGGGTGTTATTTACTATTTTGGCAGGGCTGGTTTCGGGCGCACCAACACTCAGGCATTGATTGACAGGTTCAAAAATCATCAGCGCCTGTGGAAGTTCCTTGACAGACACCACGGTGGGTTTCGCGCCCTTTTCCACTATGTGGAATTCGGCGCATGTTATGCAGTCCTGTATTTCGCCATGACAAGTGGACGTTTCCACTGGGATTATGCGAAGGGACTGGGGAGTTGGGCGCTATCATTCGCCCTTGCGTTCCTGGATGAGATGCACCAGAAGAGATGCGGAGGTCGCTGTTTTCGCCGGATTGACCTCTTACACAGTATGCTGGGGAGCAGTCTCATCATGCTGACGATTTTCATTAGCCTACTTCGCCGAAGTGGCTACGAAGGCTGAACAGGATGATACATTCATGCAGATATTGCGATAAGTCAATCCGCCTGAGGTGGACAAACCATATCTCAAGCCGACTTCGGCAAGGCAGCCTTTATTTGGCTGCGACGGCTGAAAAGGATGACAGATTATGAAACGAGCACTCATGACCTTGATTCTTGCCGCCCTCATTCTCATCGCCATCGGATGCCAGAAAAAAAAGCCTGAAGACCTCCTTGCAGAAGCGGATTTGAAAATGCGCAGGGGGGATGTCATCGGCGCCCGCATTGACCTGAAGGAACTCCTGAACAAGCAGCCCCTTAACCGCGAAATCGAAGCGAAGGCGCATTACTCCCTCTCACGGTGCTATTATTACGAAAAGGACTTTATCCAGGCGCGGGCGCAACTCAACGAGGTCTATAAAATACTCGGTCCCAAGAACCAGTTGGGACAGGACTCATTTAAAATCATTCTCACCACCTACCGGGTGGAAAAGCAGTTTAAGGAGGGAATCAAGGAAGCCGAGGCGCTCATCAAGACCCTCCCGCCAGATGACATGTTTTCCTTTGAGCTCAAATGCATGATTGCCGACCTCATGCTTGATGACCAGAATACCACAGGCGCTATCAGTCACCTTGAGGAACTTGTGCAGGCGGGCAAGGACCATGAGCACCGCATGCCTGCGCTGGAACGCCTTGTCGCCATTTATGCCGCTCAGAAAAAATTTGACGACGCCATCAAGACCTATGGGGATTATATTGACAAATTCGGCGATGATAAAACCCGCAGCAACCTGATTGCCGGTCAGGCGTATTATTACGAGCAGAAGGGCGATATTGCCAGGGCGCGTGAATATTATGACAATGCCGTCCGGGGTTTCAGGGCGGTGATTGAGAAGACCCTTGATAAAGGGGAAAAGGCGGACCTGAACTTCAGCCTCGCCAGGACTTTTGAGATTCAGAAAAAGTTTGAGGAGGCGCGGAAGGAATACCAGACCATCCTTGAGAAATATCCGGATACAATCGACGCCCAGCCGGCAAGAGTTGCTATCGGCGATACATATTACATGGAAGGGAAAAAGGAAAAGGCTCTGGAATACTTCCAGAACCTCTTGAAATTTAATCCCAATGACCAGCAGTTTAATGCCGTCATCCGCAACCGCATTATGGGGCTCATGCGCGAGAGAACGCAGACACTAAGCGAATCCGCCCCCACCACCGCCAGCCTGGAGCAGAAGGAGCAACCGAAGGCGCCGGAGCCTACACGATAACACCTTTTACGCCCTTAGCACGCTCCGTCGCCATAGCTATTCTGCGTCGGCGACAAAGGCAGCAGCAAGGCGAAACAGGCGCCATCCCTGACATTACCCTCATATCTCAAGTCTCCATGCATCAGGCGCGCAAGACGGCGGCAGAGGGCGAGTCCCAGTCCGATTCCCGGCGCGCTGTTTGCCGCCTCTTTCGCAGATTTGGAAAAGGGACGGAATAGCCCCCGCGCCTCAGACTCCGGAATGCCCGGTCCATGGTCGCGAACCCTCAAGACCGCCTGGCTCCCCTCACGCCCCGTCTGCACATGAATGCGTTTATCCTCCGCAGTCGCGGCGTATTTGCAGGCATTATCCACAAGATTAACGAGAATCTGCTCGATAATCGACGGGTCGGCATGTATGGTAATGGGAGGTTCGGTCTCATCTCCCTCGAACACGAGTTCCATGCCTGCCTGCTGGGTGCGCCGTGCAAGCCTTTCCTTTGCCCGCTCTAAAATCTCCGAAAGTGTCGCAGTGCAGGCGTGGCAGTCAATCCGTCTGCGCTCAAGACGTGCATAAGCAAGGACATTTTCCACTAAATGCCCCAGCCGCTCCGCCTCCGCTCGCATGGTTTCAATGTAGTCCCTTACCTTTTCACCATCACGCACCATCCCCTCCGAAAGCATCTCCGTGTACATACGCAGTGTGGTGAGGGGCGTCCTGAGTTCATGCGTCACAGCCGAGACGAATGCTCCACGGCGCTCGCTGAGACGGACCGTTCCTATAAGGAGGGTCGCCACGGCGCCGGCGGCAAGTAAGGCGCACACCCATGCCACCACAAGAAAGATGGTAAGTGGGGGGAAGGATGGAGATTGCACATGGGGGAGTTCTCCCGGAACCAGCGCCACCGGAAGGGAGGCAAGCATACGTTCTCGGCTCCGTGAAATGGAAGCCCCTGTTCCGTGGGGAATCAGGTCAGCGGATGGCAGGAGGTCATTTATCTTCTTTAGCAATTCACTTTTCATGGCTGACCAGTTTATCCATGTCCCCTCGATAGTGACGGCGACACCTTTGGCTGTATTGTGTCGCACAAGAAAAAGGTTATCCTGCACCCAGACGGGAATCAGAGGCTCCCTGACAATATTGACAGGTGGCTGAAGGGAATTATCCATTATATTGGCGGCATTTTGGGAAATAATCTGCTGGGAATACTCAGCCCGCTTTTGCCATTCACGAACATTCATTTCTGATTGTTGTGGCGCAGGTTGCCGGGCAACCTCCTGACGTTGCGTGTCAGGTTTTGGGGATGGTATTGCCATGAGGGGGTGAGGCAGTGTATTCACCGTTATTGTTTTCAGGGTTTCCTTATCTATCAATGCCCTCAGCTCCACAAGGCGGTCTGGACCTTTGCCGCCGGCGTCTATAGATGTCACGTTGCCATCGGAGGCGACTCGAAAATGGATAATGCACCAGGGGAAGGCGCTTTTGAAAAAGGGATAGGCGCTTTCCTGCGCAATGAGCGGCGCAATGGTTGAATCCATCTGCCAGAGGGCGAGCCGCACATTTTCCTCAATCGCCACCATGTGTCGCGCCTCTTCCTCGGCGCGGTTCAGACGCCTGACCGTGAATGTGAGCCACCCCATCGCCGCAAGGAGGATAATCAGAGAGATAACGAATGTGGCAATCGTGAAGTTTGTCCGGTTCATCGGGATTCCTCCTCCTGACCAAACATATAGCCCATGCCACGGACTGTCAGGATTATGTGTGGATTTGCCGGGTCATCGCGCAGTTTCTCACGGAGGCGGGCGATGTGCATATCGATGGCGCGCGTTTCGGCTGAGACACCGCGGGGACTGATGCGCCATACGCGCTGTAAAAGCTCATCACGGCTGATGGCACGTCCGGGATTGGAGGCAAGGTATCGCAGAATCTGCCTTTCACGCTCGGAGATATCCGTGCGTTCACCATCTTCAAACCGCACCTCACAACGGGCAAGGTCAGCCACGCCGCCGGGGATGGCAACGGCGGTCACGTCCATTGAACGCTCCGGCGAGCGCCTCAAAACTGCCTCAATGCGTGCAAGGAGTTCTTTGACGCTGAATGGTTTAATGACATAATCATCCGCGCCGAGGCGGAGTCCGCGGATACGGTCATTCTCCTCCCCGCGTGCAGTGAGAATTATGACGGGCATGGTGGGGCGCGTTATCCGCACCTCGGAAAGGATACCAAATCCATCGCCCTTCGGCAGGATGAGGTCAAGGAGGAGGAGGTCAAAATCCATTTTGACTGCCATCTCCATACCGCGTTGTCCATCCTTCGCCTCGCACGTCTCATAACCGGCGAATGTGAGGGCATCCACCAGCCCACGTCGGATGGCGTCATCATCCTCCACAATCAGAATCTTCATGTTTGTCATTTCCGCCATGGCGTGCTCCTTTTACTGAATCTTTGAGAGAGCACTATCAGGGACCCATGATTCCGGGTCTCTTTTTTTCAAAGAAAGATAATAATCCCTGAGGGCATCACGCAAGCCTTTTTGTGCAAGGTCGTCAAGTCCGCAAAAATCAGTAAGGTCGAGATTGCACCGTTTATGCCAGAGACGAATGGCGTCACGAACTGCTCCTGCCTGCGCGGCTGAGATTGCGAGTCTTCCCATATAATCCATAAGCGTTCCGGGGGACATCTGGGCGCGAATATCCGACAGCATATTTTCAGCCTTATTCCACTCACCCACACTGAGATACGCACAAAAAAGTGTGAAGGCAACACAGGAATATCTCCTTATTAATGGGATGGGACATATCGCTCATATTCATACTTGAAATGTTTCTCCTCATTCGGGGCGAGAGTAATCTGTTAGCGTATCGTGCCGCACCGCTCCTCGAGTTTGAGTTTGGTTGTATCCACTGAG
>JAPLSR010000261.1 GCA_026398545.1 Candidatus Sumerlaeota bacterium
GCTCACCACAAAAATATCCCCGCTTGTTCGCTCAACGGTTTTGTCCGTGGGGATTGCCCACAGTTTCTGAATTGCCGCCGGTGGCGCGCCCGGATAAATTCCAGCGCCGAGCGGCGACATTGCCCATGCTCCGATGCCCCATGATGCGCCCAGTGTGGGTGGCAGAAATATTTTGACCAGCACAAGAATCCATAAGGCATAGCGGAAACGCGCCGGAAAACGATGAAGCAGAAGCGCCGCAAAGGCAATCAAAACTACAAACAGGGCTATCTGTCCGCTCGATGCTGCCATCCATCCCAGCCAGACCGCCGACATCCAATGAATCAGGGCGCTCATGAATTTTACCTCCTCTTTTGATGTTTGCTTGCCTTTTTATCCAGCAGGCGGCGCACATTTGCGATCTCTTCATCCGTGAGATCGCTCTCCTCAATAAAGTGGGCAAGCAGCGGCGCCGCTGAACCATCCAGCATCCGGTCGAGGAATCCACGGAGCGTGGTGCGGGTTACCTCCTCGCGTCCAAGTCGCGCCCGATAGACATAAGTGTTGCCCACCTGTTCGTAGCTAAGCGCTCCCTTTGCCACCAGACGGGAAAGGAGAGTTTTGACCGTATTGATTGCCCAATCGTGATAGGGGGACAGGGCGGCATAAACGTCGCGCGCCGTCAAAGCACCCTGTTCCCAGATTGGTTTCATCACCTCCCATTCAGCGCTCGAAATGGAAGGATGCATTTCATGCGTTGGGTTTTTCCCGGACATGAGCGACCTCCGAAAAATTGAGATTGCAGGCTCAGAAAGTGCCCTTATCAAGCCTACATATGTAATCAATAGACTACATATGTAATCGTTTGCAAGAAAAAAATGACATATATCTAAAAATTTTTTATTCCCTTTCACGTCAAGAATCTATTAGTTGTATTATGGTCGCTGTAAGGTGCGATTTGGTATTGAAAAGTCTTGAATATAGTATGATGAAAATCTCATAATTCTTAAATTGTGAGATATGAGGGGATGAGGAATGATATTTCGATGGGGTTTGTGAAAAAGATGGGGGTTGAAATATGGATTACAAAGCCCTTGCCCGGAAATGCGGTCTGACGGAAGAGACGCTCCGTTTTATTGAAACCCTGCTTCTCAAAAACAAAAATTTCACAAAAGAACGCATCAGGTCTATGATGGAGGCTTTTTTTGGCAAACTTGGCATTGATGAATATTATTTTCAGACGACACCCCCTGAGGTCATTGCCCGCCATCTGGAATCGCTCCGCGCGGCAGAGGTCATCGCCCTTGATGCCCGCTCCCCGGAAGTTAATGTGGATATCCGGAGTGAAAAGAAAGATGAGACATTTTATCTTGTGGATGATACCTTAGAGAAGACGACCGAGATTGAATTGCGCATCGACCGCCTTTTTGACAATTATCGTCTCCAGTCCTACCGCACGCTGGGGCGAGCCCTCGGCGCATCCTTCCTCAGAATGTATTTCATCGACCGCCCCACCTTTAGTGAAAAGTCCGCTGACAGCTCTGATTTTACATCAAATGTGAACCTTGATTTCCTCAAGACCTCCTCAAAGGAGGCAATTGAGCGCTATGAGCAGGTTTACAATGCCTCAAGGAGCCGTCTTACCCCCTATGTGGTAATCTCACAGAAACATACCTCACATGAGACCCGCATCATGGTCTCTCTCCCGCCATATACGTCCGAGGATTTCCTCTCCAAGTTCTCAGGCGCCATGACCACATATGGGCTTTATACTACCAGAAAGTATGTTGAGCCAATGCGTGACGGGAGGCGCATCTTCTCCTTTTACCTGAAGGAGATTCAGGATAAGGACCTACTTGAGCATCTGAAGGAGGATATAAGCCTGATTTCTTTTGTTGGGAAGACCCCCATAGATGACCTTTTCATCAACGGGACATTCACCGCCAGTGAATATCTTTACGCCTTCTCTCTCTGCCAGTTCACCTATCAGTTCATCACGGCGCACACCGAAAAGATTGAAGAGCTGAAGAAAGGGCTGGCAATGCAACCCGAGCTCCACGGTATCCTGCGCTTTTTAAAACTCCGCCTCGTCAAGGATACTTACACACGGGATGGCATCTTCCGCGTTGTCCGCCTCTATCCCGATATCATCAAGAATCTTTACAGGGACTTTCAGCAGAAATTCGACCCCGAACACTGCAGAGGGAATTCACAACAACCTCTGGAAAACATCATTAAAATGATTGAACTCCATGTCTCCCGCGAAACCCACAAAACTATTGTGCAAGCCTTTCTCGACTTTAATCGCATGATTTTGAAAACGAATTTTTACAAAAAGGATAAAACAACCGCCTCCTTCCGCCTGTTACCTGACATCCTCGACCCTGCCAATTATCCTGACCGCCCGTTCGGTATCTTTTTTATTGTGGGCAAAGAATTTCTGGGTTTTCATGTGCGCTTCCGCGACATTGCACGAGGGGGAGTTCGCATTGTGCTCTCACAGATGGACAGGGAATATTACTCCAACCTCGAATTCATTTTTGACGAGAGTTACCGCCTTGCCATCACCCAACAAGAAAAGAATAAGGATATACCGGAAGGTGGCGCCAAAGGCACAATTCTCCTCGGTCTTTCTTTCCAGAATCTCGCAGAGGTAGCCTTCAAAAAATATATCGATGGTCTCCTTGACCTTTTACTCCCCAGCCCGGAAATCATTGATTATTATGGGAAGGAGGAGATTATCTTCCTTGGACCGGATGAAGGCACGGCTGAATTCATGGACTGGGCATCCCAGTATGCAAAGGAGAACGGATACTGTTTCTGGAAATCCTTCACCACGGGAAAAAGCCTTGAGATTGGCGGCATACCGCATGACATCTATGGCATGACCACCGCCGGTGTCCATGAATATGAAATAGAAATCCTGAAACAGCTCAGTTTGAACGAGAAGGATGTCACCAAGATGCAAACAGGCGGTCCTGATGGAGACCTGGGAAGCAATGAAATCCTTGTTTCCAAAAGCAAATATCTCGCCGTGGTGGATGCCAGTGGTGTTCTCTATGACTCAAATGGGATTAACCATGAGGAACTCGTCCGCCTTGCCAGGGCGCGTCTCCCCATTAAATATTTTTCAAGGAGCAAGGTCTCAAAAAAGGGATTCCTTGTGCTGGTGGATGACCGCTCTGTTAATCTCTTTGACGGAACTACTGTTGCCAACGGGACGGAATTCCGCAACCATTT
The DNA here is from genome assembly GCA_026398545.1 of Candidatus Sumerlaeota bacterium. GTDB lineage: Bacteria > Sumerlaeota > Sumerlaeia > MWCT01 > MWCT01 > JAPLSR01. The sequence continues at coordinate 3,220 of JAPLSR010000261.1, forward strand.
CCATCTGACGTCTTATGCACGGGCGGATATCTTTGTCCCCTGCGGAGGCAGACCACAGTCCATCCACATCCTGAACTGGAAACAGCTCCTCAATGAAAAGAACGAGCCGGCGTTCAGGGTGATTGTGGAGGGCGCCAATCTGTTTATAACGCAGGATGCACGTCTCGAACTGGAGAAAAAGGGATGCATCATAATCAAGGACGCCTCTGCCAACAAGGGCGGCGTTACATCCTCATCCCTTGAGGTTCTTGCCTTGCTTTCACTAACGAATGATGAGTATGACCGGTTGTTCATTGCGCGAGGTAGTCGAACGCCCGCATTCCGCAAAAGATATGTCGCCGAGATTTTTGAGCGCATACGCCACAACGCCCGCCGGGAGTTCAACATTCTCTGGCGCGAAAATCGTGAGAAGGACGTTCCCCTGAGTATCCTTTCCAACCGCCTGAGCGAAAAAATAAACCGACTGAAGGACATCATCCATGACTCCTATCTTTTTGAGCGCCATCCGCTTCGCAAGGTTGTCATCAGTCGTCATGTCCCGAAGGTCCTTTTAAAAAGGGTGGGGATTGACACAATTCTCAAGCGGGTGCCTGAGGCTTATCAGCGTTCCATCTTCGCCACAACCCTTGCCAGCGATTTTGTTTACACCTATGGGCTGGAGGCATCAGAGGTGGAGTTTTCCAGATATGTGGATAATCTTGAGGAAGGTGTTCCGGCAGTCCGCCTCAGGCGGAAAGCGGGAAGAAAAGTCGTGTCGTAATTCATGAGTGAAAGGATTGATGTATGAAACTGGAAGTAAAGAATGCTCCAGAAAAGATTCCGGGGCGGGAATTCACTGTCTGCTTGCTCGAACCCGATGTCTTCTTTTTTATGCCCCTCCCTGAGCCTTATCAGAGATTTGCGGAAGAATACCGGCAGGACTTGAAAAAAGATAAGGAGAAGGAGAAAGAAAAGGAGAAGGAGGCTTTTGTCCTTCCCGTGGATGGCATTAAGAGGGGATATCTCTATTTTGCATCACCATCTTCGGTGGAGTATTTCCCCCGCACGGAGGCATTTAAGATTATCGCTTCTGAGGCGCTTCTCAAGGCGGAAAAACTGGGATGCGAAGTCCTCTCCTTCCTTGTGAACGCCCCGGGCGCCTGTGATATTGTCCCGCTCCTGACGGAGGGGATTGTGCTGGGTGATTATCGTTTTGACCGCTATATGACAAAGGATAAACAGAGAAAGAAACGGGTGGGGCAGGTCTTCTTTTACTGCCGGAGGGAAGACCGCGACAGATTATCACGGATTGTCAGGGAAACGCATGAGCTGGGAGAGATGGTCAATGGCGCGCGCGAGATAACAAATGAGCCGGGCGGCGTTATGACTCCAGTGGCAATTGCTCGTGAGGCAAGGCTTCTTGCGCTCAAATATTCCCTCCAATGCCGCGTGATGGATGAGAAACGGCTGAAGAGGGAGGGATACAATGGTCTCCTCACTGTGGGTTGCGGCTCGCAGAATCCCCCGCGATTGATTGTCCTCTCATACATCCCCCGAAAAGCAAGAGGCAAAAAGCACCTGTGTGTGGTGGGCAAGGGAATCACGTTTGACACGGGCGGCGTATGCCTGAAACCCCAGAAAGACCTGTGGGAGATGAAGGCGGACATGGCAGGTGCCGCCTCCGCCATTTACACCGTTGCGGCGGCGGCGCAGAGGAAAATACCCATGAGAGTCACCGCCGTTGTCCCCGCCGCTGAAAACATTCTCAGCCCGCGCGCCACACTCCCCGGCAACATATTCCGCGCCAAAAATGGCAAAACTGTGCAGGTGGAAAATACGGACGCCGAAGGGCGGCTCATCATGACTGACGCCTTTGCAATGGCAGAAACCCTGAAACCCACGCATATTGTTGACCTTGCCACACTCACAGGTTCCTGCATTGTTGCCCTGGGGACATCCATCTCGGGCCTTTTTGGAGATACCCCTGCATTTAACAGGATGTTTTTTGAAGCTGCCGAAGTATCGGGGGAAAATTTCTGTGAACTTCCGCTTCACAAAGAGTATCTGCGCTATCTGAAGTGCGATTATGCTGATATTAATAATTTCGCTACAGGGCGCGATGGCGGCGCCATCAGTGCGGCGCTCTTCTTATCCGAGTTCAAGCCTGCGGGCATTCCATGGATACATCTGGACATTGCGGGAACTGCGCTCACCAGAAACACGTGGAAATATTTCCGCCCCGGCGCCACAGGGGTGGGTATCCGCACACTCGTCCGCCTTGCCGCGCGCCTTTCGGGGGAATGAACTGTGAGGCTCCTGAAGGCATCGGAATATATCATCCCATCGGCATGTGAGGCGATTCGCCGTGCCATTTTTGAAAATGGCGGAGGTGAGGTCTTTTTCATCGGCAGGGTGGATGTCAGCCGCATGGTTGCAGATGTGGAGCCCCATGCCTATGGTGGCAAAAACGCCGTGCCGGTCCTCATGCGCCTAGTGGAGTATGGAGACATTGTCCTGCACAATCATCCCGATGGCTCCCTGGAACCTTCCGCAGCGGACATTGATGCGGCGGCAGCGCTCGGCGACCTCGGCGTGGGTTCATACATTATTGACAACGATTGCAAGAACACCCACATCATCGTTCCCGCCTTTTGTGAGGAAGGAATAAAGCCCCTTCCGCTGAATGAGATTCTTGCATTTTTTTCGCCATCCGGCGCGCTGGCGAAGAATCTTGAAGAATATGAGCATCGTCCTCAGCAGATGGCTATGGCTGAGGCAGTTGTCAGCGCTTTCAATGAGGACATGATTGCCATTCTTGAGGCTGGCACCGGCACCGGAAAATCACTTGCCTATCTCATCCCCGCCATCACATGGAGCCTGCAGAACAAGGAACGGGTGGTGGTCTCCACCAACACCATCAACCTCCAGGAACAGTTACTGAACAAGGACCTTCCCTTTCTGAGAGATAAGGCGGGACTTCAGTTCCGCTCAGAGCTGATGAAGGGGAGGCAGAATTATCTCTGCCTGCGCCGCGTTGATTATGTCAGGAGGGAGAGCCTATGGCTTGAATCTCCAAAAGAGAAGGAAATCTTTGAGGGGATTTTCGACTGGGCGGAGAAGACGGACGATGGAAGCCTCTCTGACCTGAATGTCCGCCCGCCGGAACAGGTCTGGGAGCGCCTCTGCTGTGAGCCGGAAACCTGCCTGCGCATCAGGTGCACCCATTATGAGGACTGCTTTTTTTACAAGGCGCGCCGCCGCGCGGCACGGGCGGATATCCTGATCGTCAATCACCATCTCCTCATGGCAGACCTTGCCCTTCGGCACACGACCGGCAATTACACCGAGTCGAGAGTCCTCCCGCCCTTCCAGCGCATCATCTTTGACGAGGCGCATCATGTGGAGGATGTGGCAACGAACTATTTCACCATTCGTGTGTCACGGCGGGGCATCATTTATTCTCTGGGGCGGCTGTCAAGTCGCAGTCCTGACCGCAGGGAAAAGGGTCTTCTATATGTCCTCGCTAAAATGCTGTTTGAGCTCCATGTGGAAAATCCCTCGCGCCTGCCGGAAAAGATGGTGAGGGCTGTACGGGAAGATTTGATTGACAATGTGCACAACGTCTCAGCCCTTGTGGAAGTGGAGTTTGAAAAGGTCATGCAACGCTTCTTATCCTTCGCTGATGCGATTGGCAGTGGCGATGAGGAAAGTCTACAGATGAGAATAACACCGCGGGAGCTGGAGACTGACTTCTGGCGCGAGGATGTGGCGGATTTTATCAGCCGTGTGTCATCCGCCCTTTCGCC
>JAPLSR010000439.1 GCA_026398545.1 Candidatus Sumerlaeota bacterium
GGAAAGACTGGCGCCCGGAACAATCCCGGGGGCGGCGCAACATTCTGGTTTGAACTTCCTGGGAGTTTCGGAGACCGTTGACGAGAGCCGCCGCCTGCATTGATGGGGTGACCAAGGGTTTCAAAACGTTAGGCGGCATCACGCGCGTCATGACAGTAGTTCGGACAAACACTGCAATGAAAGGAGGTGTCAGATATGAACATGCTATACGTAATTGCAGTCGTTCTGATTCTGCTTTGGCTGTTGGGGATGGTTTCGTCCTACACGATCAACGGGTTTATCCACATCCTGCTCGTCATCGCCATTATCGTGATTCTTGTGCGTATTATCAGTGGCCGGAAGCCGCTTTGACCACCGCTCTCACACTTGGAACTGAATATTCCATATGAACAAAGGCATCTCAGTTGCGCTGTTGGTTGTCGGGATTGTGTTAATCATCTGGGGCGTCAGCGCCTCGGAGTCGTTTAGTTCCGATGTGTCGCGATTCTTCACCGGTTCGCCTACCAACAAAACCGTCTGGCTTCTGATCGGTGGAATAGTCACGGCCATTGTCTGCAAGGGGGTCAGACACCACCCCAATAGACCTTTTTTTAAATTGTGCGCCTGAGGCGGCGCTTTCCTCGTTTGCGGCGATTCAGGACGCCCCGAAAAAATCCAGGGGCGATAATGATAATAATTATATTTACATGGAGGACGGGGCGGAATATATATATGCCATAAAAAGAGCGGTAATTTCAGAGTGATTTTCATATCAATTGTTGATATGATAATCCAAAAGCCTGAGAGCAAACATTGCTCTCTTAAAATCTCGTGGGAAGGAAGATATTATGCCTGACATTGCTGATTTTTCCCTCAAGGGCATGGTCGAGTTCTCGGCAGCACTGAGGTCGATGGGGTCGGGAGCAGTCAGTATGGAAGAGGTGGCCGATAAAATCGTACATTATCTGTATGATCATTTCATTGACAAAGAAACCGGTGGGAAAGCCTGTGCCCTGATCCGTCTCTTCAAAACGCACCCGTATGGGGAACTCGATGAGGATCTGCAGAAGTTTGCGCAGAACGTGTTAAACGCTCCGCCTGAATCGCCTGCAATGAAATGCCTGGTCCTGCTTGCAAGTGCCGGAACACTACCGGAGTGGCACTCAAGAAAAAACTCCAGAGGACACAAGGCAATCCCCCTCCCTAGTGAGCATTTCATCGAAGCGTTTCCGATGGTCAGGCAACTCATCCAGCAACTTGGGCTCGAGATCAATACGGTATTGCGACCGGACCCTGCAGTTGTCATGGATATGGCACAGACAACCTATAACGTGTTCTTAATACCTGATGCAGTCGGCAGCAAGTACGTTCCCGCCCAGGATGACTTTGTCATTCCGTTTGGTGTGCGGTCGGTGCTCGGCTTCGGCGGCATTTTACCTTCGGGGAACCTCTTTGCGGTCATCATGTTCACTAAAGTCCTCGTCCCCAAACAGACTGCAGACATGTTCAGGTCGCTGTCGCTGAGCGTGAAGGTCGCCATTTTACCCTTTGATGGCAAGGTTATCTTCATCTGATCCTGTATGAAAAACCGAAAGGATGGAGGAGGAATGAACTGATGGAGAACGATGCCACAACCGAGATGGTGCACATGCTGGAATCCATGGTATCTTCCTTAAACGAATTGCTTGCCGTGCAGGAAAAGGTCGTGAGCGAGCAGTCCGAAAAACTCAAGGAGCTACTGGAGTCACTGCAGAGGGGCGAGACCCTGCTCAATGAGGTCGGCGCGATGGCCCGGGTGGGCGGCTGGGAACTCGACGTCAAAACAAAGGAGATGCGCTGGACAAAAGAGACATACCGGATTCATGATATTTCCGAAGATGAGAAATACGACCTATCAAAAGCAGTCCTCTTCTTCGATCTTCCCGATCGGTCCACCCTCGAAACGGCGCTGCAGCGCTGTATGGAGAAGGGGGAGCCGTTCGATCTTGAGCTTCTATTCACCAGCGCAAAGGGCAGGCACCTCTGGACTCGTGCCATGGGGCGTGCGGTGAACGTCGATGGTGAGGTAGTGAAGCTGACGGGGACATTCCAGGACATCACCGAACAGCACAAAGCGGAGGAGGCTCTGCGGACAAGTGAAATTAGAAGTAGAACGCTTCTTGAGAATCTTCCCCAAAAAATATTTCTTAAAGACAGAAACTTAGTTTATATCTCCTGCAATGAAAATTATGCGCGGGATTTAAAGATTAAACCTGAGGAAATCGCAGGAAAAACAGATTATGATTTCCATCCCAAAGATTTGGCTGAGAAATACAGAGCTGATGATAAAAGAATTATGGAATCCGGGAAAACAGAAGATATCGAAGAGAAGTATATCCAAAATGGACAGGTGAAATTTGTCCATACAATTAAAACTCTTGTCAAGGACGAACAAGGAAATGTTACCGGGATATTGGGTATTTTCTGGGACATCACCGAACAGAAACGGGCGGAGGAGACGTGT
>JAPLSR010000342.1 GCA_026398545.1 Candidatus Sumerlaeota bacterium
AGGGAATGCATTGAGGCGATTCGTTCCTTTCGGACTTGAAAAGTGGCAGATAAGCACCCAACTGATAAATGGTTTTTTATTTTTCTTCTGCCCGCCCTGATAATTTTACTCATCATGTCCTTCTGGCCCCTCCAGCGGGCAATTCTTGCCCTGCGTTTTCCATATCAGCTTGACTATGCGGAGGGATATCTTGCCGTAGAGGCATGGCAGGTCTCACGGGGCGAGACGCCTTATCCTCCCATCCATGACTATCCCTATCTTGTGGGGAATTATCCTCCGGTCTTCATCTTGCTTCAGGCGCCGATGTTTTTGATTTTTGGACCTTCATTATTCTGGGGACGCCTGATTTGCCTCCTTTGTGCCCTGGGAATCGCTGGACTGATGGTCTACATTGTCTTTAAAAATGGTGGGCATTGGATTCCAGCGGTTCTTGCACCGCTACTTTTCTTCAATACGTATGCCCTTCATGAATGGAGCGGTTATGCGAGAGTTGACCTGCCAGCGATATTTTTCAGTCTGACTGGACTTGCCATCCTTGCAAACCAAAATCTCACGGGCAGGCATTTGCGTCTTGCCCTTATATTTTTTCTACTTGGTGTTTATACAAAGCAGATACAGATTTTTGCTCCGCTTTCCGCAATTATCTATCTTGTTCTGAAAGACTGGAAGACGGGCTTGCGGTTCACAGCGTGGCTTCTGGGGCTTGTCGCAGGTTTTTTTATCCTGTTTACGCTGGCGACCGGCGGGCAATATTTTTACCATACGGTCTTGTATAATGCCAACGTTTTCAGTTGGTGGCAGGTGGGTGTCTGGCTCAGACATCTTGCCCTTTTTTATAGATTCCTCCTGACAACCGTTTTGCTTTTGGGTGCGACCAAAATATGGGAGTATATAGGGCAAACAAGAAAAGGCATAGTTCTTCCACCGGCACTTTTCAGCCTTTACGCCATGGCAGGCGCCATTTCCGTCATTGCCATTGGCAAGGTCGGTGCGGCATCCAACTACCTTCTTGAATGTCATGTTGCCCTTGCGATATTCTGGGGTATAGGTATTTCAAGACTGGGCGGGCAGATGAATTCAAACTCAGCAAGGATTTTGCGCATGACACTATTTTTTCTTGTCATAGTTCTGACCAATTTCCATGCCGGCTGGCTTTTCCATCTCCGCCCGTTCCTTTTCGCCCGCCCGAATCCGGATAAGGTGGCGTATGCAAAGGGTGATGAAATGCTTCAGATTGTGCGTGAATATCCCGACCCTATCCTCTGCGAGCAGCCGATTTTTCCGCTACTTGCAGGGAGACGTATCCTCTTTCAGCCATTTATCATGTCGCAACTCGCCAGGGAGGGGAAATGGAACCAGACAAAATTCCTTGAGGATATCCGGAGGGGAAAGTTTTCACTCATTGTGACAGGGCAGGATGTGGGACAGGAGGGTTATTTCTGGCAATACACACTGGAGATGCGCCAGGCAATCATGGAGAAATACACCTCGCTTCTTCTTGATAAACCTTCCTTGCGTCACCTGTTGGAATCGCCTGCGGGGGGGATTCCTTATTATATCTATGTCCCGCGGAGGGGGATGAATGAAAAACGAAACGGTGGATAAAATTCAGGCTAATATCGAAAAGGTAATCTTCGGGAAGACGGATGAGATTCGTTATGTGATAGCCGCCCTTCTTGCAAATGGACACGTTTTGATAGAGGACGTCCCCGGCGTGGGAAAAACCTATCTGGCGCGCAGCCTCGCAGTCTCCATTGGCGGGATTTTCCGGCGTATCCAGTTCACTCCCGACCTTCTTCCCACAGACATCACCGGCGTCTCCATTTACAACCAGACAAGTAAGAACTTTGAGTTTCGCGAGGGACCCGTTTTTACAAACATACTTCTGGCGGATGAATTGAACCGTGCCACACCCCGCACGCAGTCCGCCCTCCTCGAATGCATGGAGGAAAGACAGGTCTCATACGATGGCATTCCCCATACGCTTCCGCCCTCATTCTTCGTTTTAGCCACGCAAAACCCAATCGAGCAGCAGGGCGTCTATCATCTGCCTGAGGCGCAACTTGACCGTTTTATGATAAAGATAACAATCGGATATCCAAAGCACTTTATTGAGATGGACATACTTGAGGCTCAGAGGAAACGCCATCCCATTGAAGCCATAGGTTCGGTGTGCGAAATGGATGAAATCATCCGAATACAGGAGGCAGTGCATGAGGTGTATGTGGATGAATCATTGAGGGATTACATCGTTTCTGTTGTAGAGAAGACGCGCGACCATCCATCCGTCCTGCTGGGCGGCAGTCCAAGGGCATCACTTGCCCTGTATCGAATGGCGCAGGCGATGGCATTCATCGCAGGAGCGGACTTTGTCCTGCCTGATGTTGTCAAGGAACTGGCAAAATCTGTCATGCGTCATCGGCTTATACTGAAACCGCAGGCGCAGATTGGGGGGCTGACTGCCGACCAGGTGATTTCGGAGATTCTGCAGAAGACGGAGGTGCCAATCGCACGTGTTCGTTAGGCGGCATTGTAAAGGGAGATATTGAATGCAGGTGCATCAATGATGAATACCGAACTGAGAATACTAACCAAACGGAACAGCCTGCTTTTCATTTCCTTTTTTTCACTGTATCTGGGATATATGCTTGGGAACCGACTCCTTGTGTGTTTCGGCTTCGGACTTCTGTTCCTCCTTTTTTTTACATGGCACTCCGCACATAACTTCTTTCATGAATTCAAGGCATCACGCGCCCATTACCCGCGGACTTTTGAAGAGGCTGAATTGAGGATTGCCATCCGCCTTGTGCCGGGAACGAAAATCCCCATTTATATGCTTGAGGTGGTGGACATCTTCCCGCCGGGAGATTCCTGGCATGTCAGCGCCCTGGTGCCAGTGCGGCTTGACACATCATCCGGTGTGGAATTGGAATATAGCTCCGTCTGCACGCGTCGCCGGGGGATTTATGTGCTGGGACCTCTGGAGATTACCGCCGCTGACCCATTAGGGATTCATGTCCGCAGGATGGAACTGCCGGTGATAACGGACTTGTTGGTTTATCCAAAGGCGCCGGTGCTCTCCTTGTATGAAGTGCTCGGAGACGGAACACTCTCCCACGTTGGTGTGGAAACCCTCCTCCGTCCCGGGCACAGCGAGGAGTTCACAAGTCTGAGGGAATACCATGAGGGTGATAATCCCCGGCGTATCCACTGGCCCTCATCCGCGCGTCATGAGAGATTTCTTATAAAGGAGTTTCGCGAGGAAATCACAACTGAGGTGTCCCTCATTCTTGACATGCACCGTCTCGCTCTATCGGGTCTGGGAGATGTTACAAGTATTGAATACATCATAAAGGCGGCGGCGGCAGTGGCTCAAATCGCAATTGACAAAAGTCATCTAGTGCAACTTTTTGCCCTCAGTGACAAAATGCAACATGTTCCGCCTGAAGGTGGCAACCAGCATCTCATAACCATCCTTGACCGCCTCACACTTTTACGCCCCCGGGGTGATGGACATTTTGAGGATGAGATGGAAGAGGTAATGCCGTATCTGAAGTCCGGCTCAACGGCAATTCTCATTGCCGCGGCATCTAATATCCATACCGAAAAAATTTCTCCCATTATCCGCCAGTTGATGAACCACCGTATAAAAATCATGATTATCCTCGTGGATGACCGCTCATTTATCAAATTCTGGAAGGACCAGGAAGAACATATGAAGCGCGCCACACCCATTGCGGAACTGAAGGAGGTTTTATCAAGGGAGGGATGCAGTTTGTTCCTTGTGGCAAAAGAGGATGATGTGGCTTTAAAGCTGCAGATGCCGGTATGATGCGAATTAAAAACATTGCGGTGCTGGAAGAACGGAGATTTTTCCCCGCTTATGGTGGGGTGTTATATGCCCTTGTCCTGGGGCAATGCCTGTGGATTGGGGCGGGCGCCCTCTCCTATGACCCGGTGGTGACAAGAGAATTCGCCTCATTCCATCCAGGTTTGTATGTCCCTCTGCTTGGTGTCCTCTTTGGCGGGGCAGTCTTGTTTTCCATGAAATTTCAAGACCTCATCTCGGACTATCTGACACAGTTCAACTATAGTGAGAAATTCGCATACATGCTGGTGCATATCCTCTTTTTCTTCATGCCGCTTTTCATCCTGCGGCGCCCCTCAGGCACGTTTTCACTGCTCTCGCTCAACCTGTTCATCCTTGTTACACTTGTCCAGCCCCGGTGTTTTGCGCGCCTTTATCTCTCCAATTTGTTTCTTTTGTGCACCATAATCATCAAGGCGCCGACCGTGCCACCGCTCTGGGTTGCTACTGCATATCTCCTGCTCGCATTGTCGATGTGCCTTGATTATTTCTATTTTAAATCGAGGCAGTATGATAGCGGGCGGATGCTCCCTTTTTCAGAACTCCTCCGGATTGTGGCGCGTTATATCCTTCCTCCAATCCTCCTTGCCGCCATCCTCTATGCAACCTTGCCGCCGATGCACAGACACCTGGTGCCGCATGGTGGAATACCACTTCGAGGAATGGAGGAAAGGGCGGTTTCTGTTGAGCCCCATCTCTCCAGCCGGTTGGTCGTTTACGCAGCCATAATTGCAGT
>JAPLSR010000349.1 GCA_026398545.1 Candidatus Sumerlaeota bacterium
AAAACCAACCTCTTATTCATCCTTCCACCACCTTCATCCAGAATCATGAGCTTTTATTTCCCATCTGTTCTTGAATTTTTCTTCGCCCCGTCTGTTCAAGGAGAAATATCAAAACGAACCACAGGACTACCTGTGCAGTGAGAAGCAAGGCAGGCACAAGCGGGAGATATGCCAGCGGGAGGGCGCATATCGCAACGCAAAGGGTCACTACATAAATAAATATGACCGCCTGCCGCCTCGTCATGCCAAGATTGACCAGCCGGTGTGAGAAATGGTTTGTGTCCCCCTTCATGAGCGGTCGTCCGGTGCGAAAACGGATAAAAAGCACACTGAACGTGTCAAAGAGCGGAACTCCGAGGATGATGAGAGGAGTGAGAACCGGCAGACCTGTGGGAACACCCCGCTTGTAATATGTCACCAGAGTTGTGAGCGCCGCAATCATGTATCCAATAAACAGACTTCCCCCATCACCCATGAAAAGGCGGGATTTAATGAAATTGTAATACCAGAATCCAAGAATACTTCCCAACATGGAAAAGAGAAGGACTGTCACAAAGAGGTCGTGCGCACGCCAGGCAACACAAGATAAAATAAAACAGACAATCACGGCAATCCCGCTCGCAAGACCGTCCATATTGTCAATGAAGTTGAAGGAATTTGTCAGCAAAACCACCCAGAATATCGTGAGGAGCGACCCTACCCATGCGGGCAGGAAGAGCTGGATGCGGATACCCGCCGCAAGTAGCGCCAGTGCGGAAATAATCTGACAGATGAGTTTTGTCCACGGTCTCATCGTGATACGGTCGTCAATAATGCCGGCGACAAAGATAAAGGTGGCGCCAATCAGGAGCCAGAAGATTTTGTGAGCAATTGTCTGGATATTCACAATATATTTTGAGACTTCGGGATTCAAAAGGGAGGCATGATATGCCCAATATGCCAGAGCAAGACCGAGCACAAGCGTCAGGAAAAAACTTGCAAAAATGGCAAGTCCGCCGGAGCGAGACTTTGTCTCCTCATGGATTTTCCCTTTCCGTGGTGTATCAAGGAGTGAAAACCGGCGACCGATAATCTCTGAAAGCGGCGTTAGGAAAAGGGATAAAAGAAGCGTAAAGAAAAAGACCCCCAAATATATTATTGCCCATGAGAGTTTCATCACGGCTCCTTTGATGCGGCGGATTTTTCACCCGCCTTGAAATCTTCCACACCAACAATCTCCCCCATCAAAGTGTGGGCGGTGGAATGTTGCACACGGACATGGACCGAATCTCCAATACGTGCATTGCCCCCGGGAAATATGACGGTGCGTCCTCCCCTGTTCTTTCCTGCCAGGTCATGGGGATTGCGACTGGAGGGTCTTTCAATGAGAACCTCGCACACACTGCCAACAAGCGACGCATTTTTTTCCGCGCTGATTTCCTCCTGGAGATTAATCAATTCCGCAATGCGCGCCTTTTTTACCTCGTGAGGGACATCATCCGGCAACTGCGCCGCCGCCGTCCCCTCCCTGACTGAATACATGAACATGAAGGCGGCATCCCAGCGAACCTCGCGGCAGAGGGCGAGTGTTTCCTGAAAATCATCATCAGTCTCCCCGGGAAATCCCACCATGAGGTCTGTTGTGATTGCCACATCGGGAATCTCCTCCCTCAAGCGCCCCACAAGTGCAAGATAATCCCCTCGCATATAACCACGGTTCATACGGGCAAGGACGGTGTCCGAACCCGCCTGTGCGGGGAGGTGAATGTGCTCGCACACTTGGGAAAGTTGAGCCATGGCGAGTATCAATTTTTCAGACACGTCTCTGGGGTGTGAGGTGGTGAAGCGGATGCGTTCAAGTCCGGGCATCACATTGACTGCGGCAAGGAGGTCGGCAAAATCCGCACCCGATGCGGCATCATGGTAGGAATTGACATTCTGTCCGAGGAGGGTCACCTCTTTCACACCCTCCGCGACAAGTTGCGATATCTCCTTTAAAATGTCCTCCTTAGAGCGGCTTACCTCACGCCCGCGCACAAAGGGCACAATGCAATAACTGCAGAAATTATCGCACCCATACATGATATTGACAAATGCCGTAACGCCATGTGGATGGCGCGGCGCCTGGATTTTCGGGAGCTCGATGCCAATATTGCATGTTACGGCGAGACGCTCCCCTGTTTCCATAACCCGCTCAATCAGCGAGGGAAGCCTGAAATAGTCACGCGTCCCGATGACAAGGTCAAGGAATGGGAATCGTTCTAAGAGGGCGGAACCATCCCTCTGAGGAATACATCCGCAAAGGACAAGCAGACGTTCGCGCCTTTGAGCCTTCCAGGGTTTCATAAGGGTGAGACGTCCAAAGGCGCGCTCCTCCGCGGAGCCTCGCACACAGCAGGTGTTAAAGAGGACGAGTTCGGCGTCAGAGTCATTCGCCACCTCCACCCAGCCCGCCTCGCGCAAAACGTCCCCCATCCTCTCCGAGTCACACACATTCATCTGGCATCCGAAGGTATGTATAGCAAATCGTTTCACAACGACCTCTGAAGAAATAATTAATTCAGATATAATTCACGCCGCATAAGTGTCAAGGCAGGACTGATTCAAATCGGTATGTGATAATTCGGCAGTTTTATATCTCAAACAAAACTCTTTTGTTTCCACAACAAATCCCGGATTCGGGCAAAAAAATACGTTATGCATGTGAAATTACTGAATTATAGAGGAGAATTCATCAAATAAATTCATTGGGGTTGTCCATGAACTATTTCTGTAAGTCTCTCAATATATTTTTCTTGTGTGAAAGTTCGGTTGTGAAAATCAAATTCGAAAATCTGATAGTTCTCTTCTATAAGCATAAATTGAGAAGATGTTTCTTCAAATTGAATAATTCCAGAAATACCAAATAGATTGATATAACAACCACCGCCAATTATCAGAATGTAATGCTTATCCTTATTGCCGAAAAGACGATTAATCAAATTATCTTTAAAAGGAATCTGACCATGTATTGGGGGGGTTTCTTCAAGATTAATTATGGCATTTCTAATCTTTTTTGCTGTATCCGACTTATAGATATAATCGTATCCCCAAAGATAAAAGGCCATTTCATAAGCAATTTTAGCGTATTCAAGACACATTATTCTGTGATCAATAGTGAATTGATAATGAATGGTTGGTTGAAAAGAATGAATTGGACATTTTGTTTTAATATCCTCAACTATTTGCTTTGCCCTGTTTTGAATTTCAATTTTTGATAAATTCCATCCTTCTTTTCGGGATATACGCTCAACTTCTTTTTCTAAAATATCGGGTAATTGGATGGAATTCTGTTTATCCAATTTTATTTCTAATCGAACAGCCTCATCAGATATTTTTTCTTTTTTAATTTCGGGGAATATATATGGTTTCAGATCATCATCCAAATTAATTCTTGTGCCATCTTGCGTTTCTCCGACTTCATCGAATGGATTTGGTATCTTTCCTGACTTCCCTGGGATTTTCTCGACAAATCGTGGAAGTTTCATTAATACTGAATCTATAAATTTACCTTCGATTTCTGTCCCGATTTTTGAATTACATTCTTTGCATACAGCATCTATGGTTAATGCACCGCCGATACTCTTAGGGATGATATGCTCTAATGTCATTTCTTTTTCTTGGAGGCAATAGATGCAAACATTACTCATAAATATATCTCCTCTTATCCTTTACACGCGGCATAGAACACCTCAAGTTCGGCAAGAATGGCGCGGCGGCGGAAGGGATTGCGTTCTTCATTATTGCTTCGCTAATTACGTTTGTTTCAACAGCGGTTTAATCCGTGAAATCAGATCAGGGATGTCGTCTTGGATAGTTTTCCATACCTCATGAAGATCAACATCATTGTATTCATGAATCAGTTTGTTGCGCATTCCCATGATCAGAGGCCAGGGGATTCCGGAATAGCGAACGCGGAATTCTGTCGAGAGCCGCCGGGATGCCTCACCGATAATTGTTATCTGATAAAGAACAGAGGACTGGGTCTTGGCATCCGCCATAAACTGATCTTTCGTCAAACCTTCGATAAATTGAAGGGTCATCCGTGCGGCGTTCATTATATCCAAGAGGATTGCTTCATCACGCGGCATAAATCACCTCGGCGGAATCGAGAATGGCTTTGCGGCGAATCCAGTTGCGGCTTTGCTCGATGGCGCGGCGGCTGACGAGGTCCACTTCACGCCCCAATAACTCTTTTAATTCCGTCTCCATCTGCACATGGTCGAGCAGGCTCCAATCGGCTTCCGGAGTGAACCTGACAAGGAAATCATAATCGCTATCGGGCGAAAAATTGTCGCGCAACGCTGAACCAAAGAGC
>JAPLSR010000407.1 GCA_026398545.1 Candidatus Sumerlaeota bacterium
TGACAACCACGCCGCCCTCGCCATGGAAGGATATCCCGTGAACCTTTGCAAGGTCTTCCGGCGTGGGCTTGTGGTCATTATAGAGTTTGACAAGTTCCGTGGCGGTCAGCTCTCCCTCCATGACTATGCCGACATCAAAACATTCAGGAAGGGTGTGGGGAAGCGCAGTGATATGGG
Organism: Candidatus Sumerlaeota bacterium; assembly: GCA_026398545.1. Classification (GTDB taxonomy): domain Bacteria; phylum Sumerlaeota; class Sumerlaeia; order MWCT01; family MWCT01; genus JAPLSR01. Next base: position 178 of record JAPLSR010000407.1, read on the forward strand.
CGCCGCCAACCCAGACGGGTATTCCGAGTTCCTCCTTTATCCGGCAGGCGAATTTGATAGCATCTGTGAAATTCTCCGTCGCCGATGAAATGCCCGCAATATCCGGTTTCCAGCCGATAAGGGCATCATCATTGCGGAAAAATGCCACCTCACAGAACCAGCAGTGCTTCTTGACCCATGCCCCAAGACAGCCAAGACCTAAGGGCGGCATGGATACCTGATAGGGTTTATCCTTTATATGGCTGCAATAAAGGGCGAGTTTCATTTCAAGACCCCGGACTGATAATTCGAAATCACTGAAATACTGCGGTTTTTTACTCTGCGTTCGCTGCGTGCTCTGCGTGAAATAAAATTAATCTCACACAGGGGATAACGAAAAAACTCTATACCCGCTCCACATATTCCCCCGTCTCAGTGTTGATACGAATCACATCGCCAATTTTAACGAAAAGGGGGACCTTGGCGATGTAACCGGTCTCAATGACAGCGTCTTTCATAACGTTGCTGGCGGTGTTTCCCTTGACGGTGTCACGGGTCTCCACAACCTTAAAATCCATCTTGGTCGGGAGTTCAATGCCAATGACCTCTCCCTCAAAGACAACCGCCTTGACGATTGTTCCCTCTTTCATGAAATTGGAGGCGAAATCCACCTTTTCAGCAGGGACGCTCACCTGCTCATAGTTCTCATTGTCCATGAAAATGCAGGCATCCGACTCCTTATAAAGGAACTGCATGTTGCGATATTCCGCCTCAGCCACCTCCACCTGTTCGGTTGAGCGGAATGTGCGTTCAATCACCTTGCCGGAGACGATGTGGCGGAGTTTTGTGCTGACGCGCCCCCTTCCCCGCCCCATGGCAAGCTTGGAAAAGTCCACCACAACATACACCTCGCCATCAATGAGGACGCGGTAACCATTTCTCAGCATGGTTGGTGAAATTACGGACATGGTGCACACCTCGGATAAAAAATTTGCACAGGGGAACTTGCGTCCCCTCTCAAAAGGCGTCAAAATTTCTTTATGTGGTTTTGTCGTATGAAAATAATAGAAGATAATTATGTTTTATCAAACACATTATCAAGGGCAAAATCGCAAACTAAAACACTACTCCATTGACCTTACAGAAGCATTTGAAGGTTTTTGGGGATAAACTATACAAGAAAAAATTAAATAAGTCAGGAGAATTAAAACCATATTCCCCCGAAGACACTCAATGCAATTTTATAGGAGTCCGACCCTCTGACCTTCATAAAATCGAACTTAAAATGGAGCAAATGGGTGAAATTGACCCTCAGCGTCCAGACGCGGCCACGTAGATATCCTCGATTTAAATCGTGAGCGGGAAAATTTTTAATTAATCCTCCGCACCGACGATTTAAAAAAAGGATATCTTGCCGTATTCGTCCGGTATATCAACCGATGAGTGTTTATCAAAACAAATTCCAGTCCTCGATGTGACTCCCTGGTGTTCCGCTAATGACGAAATAGGAAAAGTGGGATGTCGTCCCTCGGACAGTATTTGCCACAGGATCAACGACAATGTCCGATAATTCCTCAAGTCCTCCCAATCCATCCGGCGTATAAATCTTTAAGGTGTTCTCATTAATAGTTGTGTTATCCACAACGCCATCCTGATTGTCGTCGGGATAATTGACAATGATTTCG
>JAPLSR010000194.1 GCA_026398545.1 Candidatus Sumerlaeota bacterium
AATTCTACAGAAAAGTCGGTAATAGTCTATACGCCGTCGCAAAATTAATGTGCATTACCCGGTTGCCTGAACAATGATTTCTTGTGGACATTCCCAATCAGCAACTTGTAATTGCACTTGCAAGCCATTATTTATTAATTATTTGCAAAATAAACGGCGCTGATATGCAATTCAGGCGCATATTTTGCTCCATATTAATCCACCAGTAGTTTGGAATGAGGACACAAACGGCATCAAAATATTACATCCCAAGTAATAAGAGATACCGGAAGGGGTTTACTATTGTTGAGGTTGTCATTGCCTCCACAATATTATCCTTCGTTTTCATATACGTCCTTTTCTTCCTCCATTATCAGCGCCTGCAATCACGCAAGGCTATGGAACAGGCGATTATGCTGGATTTTATGCAACATTATATGGAAATTGCCCGGAATCAGAGTTTTTTCAACATTATACCCGGGCAGCCGATCAATTTCCTGTATGACGGGGCACACGGAGCGCCCAATATCCGCTTTCCGGCAAATGCCAACTGGTATTCCCTCTATGCAATCAATTTCAGAAATTTCCACCCCGATCTTGAATGGTTGAAGGCGGAAGAGCCGGAATACAGCTGCACGATAACGAATCAAGTAGTAACGGGAGGGATCACCCGCTCCAAAAGGATCACCCTCCAGGTGCGGTGGCGGCCTCCTTTGATGAAAACAATAGGAAAGATCACTCTTCAAATGGATACGTTGGTTTATCAGGGTTTCAATTGATTCGGGGAACGGGGAAAAAGGGACGGAGTTAGAGGTTGAAGATGATGAGATATAAAATGACAAAGAAGATGGCCTCTTTCACCCTCACCGAGTTGTTGATCGCTTCCGCCATCAGTGCAATCGTGTCGGCGGCGCTGATGATTCTCTTGAGCATCATGGCGCGGGAGTACCGGCTCGGAATCGTCCGGCAGCGGGTATTTGAGAACGCCGACCGAGTTCAGGATCATATCACGGATCTGTTGCAATCCGCCTCCAAGGGGGCCGGCGTTTTACTCAGCGATCCGATTCCGCCTTCCAACGCCTTTTACCATCGTATTATCTTTCGCATAGGAGTGGGGACAGCCAATCAAGAATTGCGATACAACCCAACGAACAAGGTGTTAACTTATGATCCCAACATCAGCGTCAACGGGAATGAGATAACCATCGGATTCAAGAGCGATCCCATCGCCAAGATTAACGATGTTCAGTTCCGGGCCGCCATGCAGACGGGCGGCCTCCCGGACAGCTCCATCATCCTGGTGAATGTGACGGTCAGCGACAACGGCTATGCCATGACGCCTTATCGAAAAAACCCCAGCGATCCGGTTAATTGGATCACGAACACACGTTCGTTCGCCGTGAATTTGCGGCGGAATTGAACATAGATGAATATTCTCCAGGAAGGGTGAAAATGAATAATAAATGCAAATTCCGAGACAAAGGTTCGGCGCTGGTTATGGTGATGACCTTTGTGTTTATCCTGACCATTGGCGTGATGGGGCTGACATCGCTGTGTCGCTATCATCAACAGAAGGAGACCTTCCGCACGAACCGCATGGATGCCTTTTACACGGCGGAAAACGTCATGTTGGAGGGCGCCCAGTATCTGGCAGACCAGAATATCAATCCCTCCCTGGTGATTGGAAAATATTCCAAGGGGGATGACACGAACTCGTTGAATATGCCTTACACCCTCGATTCAAAGGTGCAGTATTGCTCCATGAGAATCGAGGCGGATCCCATGGGCGTTCAGGATAACTATCAGATTACGGCAACGGCGACTATCGGGGGAGAGACAAGAAATGTGCGGTCGCTCGTCCGCTGGCGCCCTCCCTCCCTCGTGTTCGATTATGAATACTTCCTGAACAACTGGGGCTGGTGGTGGGGCAGCGGCATCACCGGTTATGGGGACCAGCGTACCAACTGGGACTTCGACTTCAAGGATAATCCTAATGTGAATGGCCATATCTTCGCCTATGGCGAGGTGCAAAGCAACCATGTTACCGTGAATCCATTCTCCGGCACGCCGCCTTTCCACGGCACGGCCGGCATGGACCCGGTCACGTATTGCCATGTGGGCGCCCCCCTTGTGAATATGCCGAACCTGAAAGACCTTACGTATTATGAGAGCAAGGTTACCGGAACGATCTCAAAAGCCGGGGTAATCCTGGTTGACAAAATCTACGGCGATGATGAACCCAAGCAGGGCATTTATCTGGAAGGGGTGTCAGCCAGTCCCCTGGTCATCAGTGGTTCCGTAGTCATCCGGGGCGACACCATCATCAAGGGATACATCACGGGGCAGGGAGTCATTTACGTTGGCGGGAACCTTTATGTGGCGGGCGACATCAAATATGCCAATGGTCCCAATTATTCACCTCCGCCGGAAT
>JAPLSR010000339.1 GCA_026398545.1 Candidatus Sumerlaeota bacterium
CTCCGCCCCGGCATCAGTTATTTTTATATTCCCTCCAGGAGAGTCCATATACAATGAGACCGAGGACGGAGGTGTCCTTCGAACTTTCCGGCTTTTCACGGGCGGGGATATGCAGGTCATGACACTGAATCACTATGTTACAGACATGATAGCCGCCGATGATTCCCGCCGGGACTGTTACCTCCAATTTCCTCCTGTCCATCTCTCCGCCCCGAACAAATAGCACGCGCCGTCCATTAGCCCAGATGGTCAGCCGTCCCTTGTAAACAAAGATGACATTAAGGGCAAGCTTATATGACGCATGTGGCTTGCAGGGGAGAAAGATGACGGATTCTTCCAGTGTCGTCCATCTGAAGGGAACCTGATACTTGGGATTCAATGGGTCTTTCATCCATTCACTGGCGCGCCATCCCCACCCCAGATGGGGTTCATCACGGGTATCGTCACCAATGGCGAAATCGACGATGGGCGGTGTGGCATTCGTGAAGGATGCCCTGTCACGGGAATAAGCCCTGTTATAAGCAATGCAGAGGAATAGACCTGCAAGGGATATGAAAAAGAGCGCCCGGCCTGATGCAGTTCGCATCCAGGGCACATTTACCCCATCCACTCTTCGGGCTGAAAGATACAGGGCGAAGAAGAGAAGTGGAATAAGGATAATGAGAAATGATGCGTAAATGCGCAGAGGCTGGTTCAGGAAAAATCCCCCATTTCGGAGGGGGCGATTATCAATGAACCAGAAGTCAAACCAGCTGAAGTTTTTCAAGTTGATGATTGTTGAGCGCGCCTTCACACCGGGGGGAAGCGTGGTTGCGAAATGGGTGGGTTTGTATATGAAATAGTGCGGCTCACCCGTTATGTAGCGGTCAATAGTGGATTCAAGAAGGGCGTAGTTAAAGGTGGTGTGCGAGAGACGGGGGTTGTAGCGCAGGTCTTCAAGTGAGGAAAGTCCCTGCCACTTCAGGCAATCGGGCTGAGCCTCGTATGAGACCGCCACTCCCAGGATTTGCACAAAAATGCCAAGAAGAACAATTGTTTTTATGCCCAATCGACGCAAGAGAGACATCTGGCGGAACTCTTCCACCATGAGACCAAGCGGCAACACGGCAAGGGGAATCATGTAATGCAGTTTTCTTGGACCCCAGGTCTCATCCGTCCAGATCCAGAAGAGGGAATGAAAGAGAAGACCCAGTCCTATCATCAGGAGAAAGAGGACCTTCAGACGCCCAAAGCGCCTGAAAAAGGCGGTTATGTAAAATACGGAGATTATTAGAACCGGATTATAGATGAAGATACCCTTCCCGCTGCTGAAAAAGAAGCCCCAGAGGGGTTGCCAGATTTGGACGGTTTTCGCCTCATAACCCAGATTATAGCGCGACCCCAGAAACCATGAGCCAAACCGGAGGCGGTTGTGGATAAAAAAGAGCGCCCCAACTAAGGCAAGGGGCGGGAGAAAATAGAGAAAAACCGATGTGAGACGCCGGCGGCGGTCGGAATCTGCAAGGGCGGCATAAAAGACAAATATGATAAGGGCGGCGGAACTTACAAACCCGTAAAGTTTCGTCAGAACGACCATGCCTGCGCCTAAACCGGCAAGGGCAAGGGCGACACGGTCATTGCGCATCTCCCACCGGACAATCATCCAGACGCTGAAAAGAATCCACAGGGTGTGCTGGAGTTCCATCCCCATCTTGGAATAGGGCCAGAGCATGGTGGTAAGTGCGAGAAGGAGGGTGATGGATACGGCAACCCGCGCCGAACGATATAAATCAAGCGCCAGGGCGTAAAACACAAGGCAGATAAGAGCGCTGGTTATTTGTAGGGTCTGCAGAGAAATGAAATCGCGGAGTGTATAGTCCGTCGGGCTGACCAGAATATTACTGATGACCTCAGCGGGGAGATAAGCGAGGCAGTCCAGAATTCCCGCCGGCGTGTGCCGCCAGGTCTGGTGATTATAAAGGAGTTCACGAATATAGGCAAGGGTGGAATCCTCATATCCGTAAAACCTGCGGGCGAGTGTGAGGGAATAAATGAGAAAACTTAAGGCAAATATGAAAAGGGCGGTTATGCGCCTCTGAGAGTTGGACTCGCGCGCCATGAATTTACTCACATTCTCCATCTTCCAGCTCCGCCCCTTGATTTACGGAGGATTTATCTCCTCTGCCCATTCAGAATAAGCTCAACATGACTCATGTGCCATGCGCCCTGTTCCTTTTCAAAGCGGATTGTGGTTTCCCCGGGAACACCTCTCGGCATTCCGCCTGAAAGGGGAATGCGGTTATATACATCCGAGCCGATATAAAATCCCGAATATTCAAAATGGGAGTGAAGGTTCGCCAACTTCTCTCCTTCCATCGTGACGGATACAGTCAGGGGTTTCACCCTCAAACCCTCCACATGGTCAAGAAGGATTTGTGCAATCTTTATTGCCTCATCGCGATTCGCCCCAATGTCGCCGTCATAGGAGGCGGAGAGAATCTCCCCTATGGCGGCATAATCCCTTTCCACAACAGCCCTGACACCACTGTTGAATAATATCCTTACACGTTTTTCATCCGTGTTCAATGTTGTCTTCCAGAGATAGATAGTTAGCGGGGCAAAAAATATGATGATGACCATTGCAAGAATCAGATGCCATGTTTTTCCCTTTTTACTCACAAAATTAAAAAACCTCCAAACTGCGGCGGGCGATTTCAATTGAAAATTTCACCCGCCGGATATTCATATTACAATTAACATTATCCCGAATGGTAATCCCGAAAAATTGGATTTCAAAGATTTCAAATTGCCGCCATCGCTTAAAGGAAAGGTCTTCCGCGCGGAGGAGTTTTTCAAGGAAAAGGCGACATCGCCTCATTCAAACTTCCTCCTGAAACACCTCTCAAACGCCAGCCGTATTATCATGGATGATGGCACCTTCATCCATCGCCGCATCGCCATACCCCTTGATACGGGGAGAAGCCCTGAGGGGTATGTCTTCCCCGGCGGTTGCAGCCTGTCAGACTTAGACTTCTCCCACCTCGCCCACCTTGCAGGAGAGATGGAATGGCAGCCGGGCGATTGCTCAGGACTCCTGTTTGTCGATTTGGAGACAACAGGGCTTGCCGGCGGCACGGGCACATTCCCATTCCTCTGCGGAGTCGGGTACTTTGAGGAACGCTCCTTTGTTGTTGAACAGCTCTTCATGGAGGACTATCCTTATGAGGTCTTCATGCTTCGCCACCTTGCGGAAAAACTAAAGGGCGCCATATCACTTGTCACCTTCAACGGGAAGACGTTTGATATCCCCCTCCTCGCCACACGCTTTATTTATAACCGTCTGCGAGTCAACCTGAAACTCCCCCATATCGACCTTCTCCACCCTGCGCGGCGCATCTGGAAAGGCACGCTTACCGATTGTCGCTTAGAGTCCATCGAGCGGGAATATTTCGGTCTCCAGCGCGAGAGGGATGTGGAAAGCAGCCTTATCCCAATGATATATTTCAATTTTGTTCGCGGACGCAACAAGGAGTCGATGCTGCCGGTCTTTGACCACAATGTCCAGGATATTGCCACACTTGGGGCGCTCCTCCTCATCTTCAGCCGCATGCTTGCCAACCCCGAAGGGGAGCTCCTGCACAAACCCCTGGAACTCTGGGGTCTTGGAGGTCTTTGCCTGAAGATGGGATGGATGGAAAAGTCCCTCCTTTGCATGCAACGTGCCCTCACGCTCGCAGACGACCCCGACCTCACCCCCCTCCTTCTCATCCACACCGCACGTCTCTACAGGAAACTTGGCAGGATGAAAGATGCCCTGCGGACATGGGAACATCTGATGGCAACCTCGCCGCGGCATCGTCTTACCGGCGCCATTGAGCTGGCGAAATATTATGAACACAAGGCGCGCAACCCGAACCGCGCTCGCGAGGTCATCCTCAAGGCGCTGAAGGGCGTTGAGATATCTTCGGAACTGGAGTCATACATCTCCGGCGTCCCATCCGGCTCTGGAGCAGAATTGACGCCCGAACTTGAAAAACGCCTCCGCCGCCTTGAGCGAAAAATCGGCTTACTCCATTGACATTCGCTCCCAAACGCCCGTCATAAATGTCCGATGATTATTCATAATACCAGTTATGGGGCAAGCTTTTTCCCCCACCCGCGCCATTATTGTTACTTCTGCATGAGGCGGGCGATAATTTTTTCAAGGACATGTGTATCCGGAGGGATGCGGCACGCCTCACCGGCAGCCCTTGTGGCGCTGACAACATCCTTCAAGCCGTTTCCGCTGACAATTGTCGCCACGGTTGCGCTTCTTGGAATCAGCCCCTCGCGGGCACACTTAATAATACCCGCAAGTCCCGTGACCCCTGCAGGTTCTCCGAAAATCCCGCAAATATTTCCCAGTCTCTTCATGGCGGCAAGGATTTCACC
>JAPLSR010000039.1 GCA_026398545.1 Candidatus Sumerlaeota bacterium
ACAATGCAGGTGTTTTCCTTGGGGTTGGAGATGATGAATTTCAGACGGGAGAGGGTAAAACGGTTTTCATGCTTCAGCGCCAGTATGATGCCGAAATATCCGAGGATAAGGTTGCAGACGAGGCGGGGATGTATCTTTGCGCTCATCTTTTCAGGGAACATGGGGGCGATGAGCGAGGCAAACACCAGCCCGAAGAAAAGTCCCAGGGCGGCAAGGAGAATCTGTTTTGATGAGATTGCCCTGGTGCTGTATTCAAATGTCACAAGGATGAGGGAGAGAAGAAAGGCGCCGATGGTATAATGAAGGGAAAGGCCGGTGCCGGGGGGCGTGAGGAGATAGCCTGAAAGGGCGCAGATAAGGACAAAAAATATCCTCGCCAGTATTATAGGATGCATCGGAATCAAATGTTTCACTTTATTTCACCTGTTTAAAAATTTTTAGTTATTTAATCATTTTTCTCTATAATGTCAAGAGCATTCTCATAAAAAAGACTCATCGAGATTAAAATGGGTTTGATTGTATGGACGGAGGGCAATGGACTATTAATCAGTTCTCATTTTTCCAGCGATTGAGGGAGATGCACCAGATGCCCTTTTTGTTGGGGGATAAAGTGGCATAATCAAGGCTCTGCTCAAAGCGAAAGGAGAGACGTCCGTATGGGCGAGTGCGCATCCGCCACGAACCGGTGTTGACATAGGCACAGCCGTCGCCTGACCGTTTCAGACGCGGCTGGTGTGAATGACCTAACGCAACAAACCGTGGCGGGGGAACGGGTCTGCCAATGGTCTCCTCCACCTCCCCGCGCATCGCCTTTTCAGCGGCAGTAAGGAGGCGGTCAGTAAGGAATTCCTGCAAGATGCGCAATGGGTTGCGCCCGATGGAGCGGAAGGTATAAAGGAAGCCCTGCAGGCGTGATTTCTGCAAAATTCCGCTCCGGAAGAGACGCTCATTCTCAACAAGGAGTCTCCATATAAGCTTGAGGAGGGATGAATCGCTGACCGGCATGAACTGATGGAGGAGGAAATAGGCGAGATGTTTGAGCCTTTTCCCCCAGGATATGCCCTTTACCGCCTCAGCAAGCATCAAATCTTTCCTCTGCGAGGCGGTGACAATTTCCGGCAGTTGGGTGAGGGCATACCAGAGCGCCTCCCGGACACTCATATTGTCAATGACGGGGCATGTGTGCTCAAGGGGATTGACAAAACGGAGTGTGAGTTCCGCCCCGAAGGGCAATTCATCCGGGTCAGAGGGTTTTTGAAAGGCGTTCAGGATGTCATACTGGTTTCCATGTTCGGCGTAAATGCCCGCCTCCTGTGAATGATAATAGAGCATTGGGGCGCCACCCGCAGATGGATTGATGAATGGGAGGAGTTGTTTGAGGGCGTCCCAGAGTGATGGATGCAGGAGGTCATGGTCATGATTGCCAAGGATGAGAGTGATGGCGGCGCCGCGTTTGTGAAAATCAGTCAGGGCTTCAAAAAAGGGTGTGTGCGCCTTGTGAATCAGGTGAATCTTTTCAGGGTTCCGCCTGTCTTCGGGAAGGACCTGGAGGAGGTCAAAGGTATCCCCCAGGAAGATGAGTTCAGGCGGGGAATTTGCAACTCCGGCGCGCTCAGAGATGTTGGTGAGAAAGTCTGCAAATGCCTTGTGCATCCTTTCCATACCTTTAGTCAGGGTTTTTTCATTTTTAGATGACGGGGGGGTTTCATCCCAGATTGCAAAGTCTTCCAGCACATCGCCGCATCCGAGGTGAAGGTCACTGACAAAGATTTTCATGCAACACCTCCCACGAAAAGAGATAGCCGATTTTTTGACAGAAATTGGTTGGCTTGTATCTTGACAATCTCTGGAATTATTTTGTTTTTTCTCTGCATTAATATGAGATAAACGGGGAGCGTCTGGAAATGAATGGTGGGGTGATTTACAATGATGACCGCTTCCTGCGGGGATGAGAGATGGCGAATTTCAGAAGGCGCGCACTGGACATACTGAACGGGAGGGCGACTGAGCATCTGCCCTGGTTTGCCGACCTTTCCTGGTGGCGGGCGGCGGAAAAGGCCTGCGGGAGACTTGAGCCTTGTTTTAACGGTGAGCCGCAGGGGTATGTCAATCTCCACAGGTCGATTCACACAGGGCTCTATCTCCCCCTCGTATGGCCCTATCGCCTCACAATAGACTGTCCCCTGAAAATAGAGAAGGATGGGCGAAGGGAAATCTATCGTTATGAAACGCCACGGGGGACACTAACCGAGGTGCACATCCAGATGCCGGAGGCGTTTACATGGGCATACGGCGAGCGACTGGTGAAATCTGCATCCGACCTGCCCGCCCTGCGATATTTTCTGGAAGCCCACCAGTTTGAGGCGGCGACAGATGAGGCGGACAGGTGGAATGAAATTTTCGGGGAGCAGGGGTTGCCGGTAGTCTGGGTGCCGCGGACACCACTTTCCCGCTTTTTAGTGGAGATGGCGGGGGTGGAGAACACGATTTATGCTGTTTATGATGCGCCCGGGGAAATGGAGGAGATTTTCCGGCTGATGCATGAGATGGATGATGCGCCCTATCGCGCGGCTGCCTCCACATCCTGCGACCTGGTTATGATTGCCGATAATCTCTCCTCGGATATCATCAGTCCAGCCCTCTTCCGTAAATATTCCCTTGAGTATTACAGGTACCGCATAAGAGAACTTCACAATGCGGGCAAGTTTGTGCTTGCGCATATTGATGGGACGCTTCGGGGACTTTTGCCTATACTTTCAGAGAGCGGGCTCGATTGCGCCGAGGGAGTGACGCCTGCGCCCATGGGGGATGTGGCGCCGGAGGAGTTGCGCCGC
>JAPLSR010000360.1 GCA_026398545.1 Candidatus Sumerlaeota bacterium
CATACGATGCCCGTTTTATCATACCGATACTCGTCAATGATAGTGAAATTATCTCTCTCCTGAAAACTCCCGCAATTTATCGGGCAGATACTGAGGGGGGGGAGATAATGTATGAATGCACGTTTAAAACCCCGCAGGTTCTTGATGGGCTGAACATCCTCCGCATCGTCTGGAAAACCCTCAAGATAACGGATTTCACGGAGATCGGGTTTGACCTTGCCGATGGCAAGACAGTCCTCAAGGCAAAAGGCAAGGATATACTGGGAATCCCCAAAATGCCGATGGATGGTGTTATCCCTACCGGCGTCACCATCAACTCTTCCGACAAGAGGGGCGAGGAAAAAATACAGGTCGACCCATCGCTGGAAAATCTTGTCAGAAAACATCTCTCTGAAAAACCCGCTCAGCACATTAAGCTATGCTTTAAATGCGATAAAAAAACTATAACTATTGGAGAAACGTTTGATGTCTCCATCATCCTTTCAAATCCCGATGCAGAGTCCTTCGATTGTCTCGCCCTTTACATGAGATTTGACCCTGATGTTCTGAGGGTTGTGGACTGGGATAAAGGTAACTGGATAACTCTGGGGACGAATATTCAGGATGGTTTTGCCCGCAGGAAGTTTCCCTTTGATTACCATCTCCGCAATAATGCCGATAACTATCTTGGCAGGATTGAATACAGGATGGGAACATCCCAGGACTCGCCCATGCCTTCGGGAGAGTTTGCAAAAATCCGTTTCAGGGCAATTGCTCCGGCAGAAAAGACAAATATCTTCTTTGTCCATGACAAAGGCGCCAGATTCCCCAATACCTCTGTTTCATCCCTGGGGCAGGAGATTCTCTCGGATGAGCAATGGACAAATCCACTTCTCAGCGGCATTACCGTACAGGTGAACGAAAATAAATAAATCGCCGGTATCAAGCCCCTTCGATGCCCCATAGAATGTGTATGGAATCATCACGATGACTTCCTATAGCCAGCGCTCTGCAATTGGACGTCTCCTGACAAAAGAGCGTGGCACGATATACAAGGTCTTTGGTTCACTTCCCTCTGCCGCCATCTGCTTCCCCAACATATATCGTCTGGGGGCTTCCAACCTCGGGCTGCACTTCCTCTATCAGACTGTCAATTCCCGCTCCGATTTTCTGGGCGAACGCTTCTTTTGCGACTTTCAGCCCATCTCCCTTGAAAACTGCCAACCGCTGAACAGATTTAACATCATCCTTTTTCCCATCCCTTATGAGCTTGACTTTGCCAACTGCCTGGAGATGCTTCATTGCGCAGGCATTCCTCCGCTGAGAAAGGACAGGACGGAAGCCCATCCTATAATCTGTGCCGGTGGCGTAGCCGTCACGATGAACCCCCTGCCGCTTTACGATTTCATGGATATTATGGTTCTGGGTGATGGCGAACTAACACTACCGGTACTCCTTGATACATTTATCGGGACAAAGGGGAAAAAGCAGGAGATTCTTCAAACACTCCGGGGTGATACGGGATTTTTCGTCCCCGGCGATGAACATGATGATGAAATCTCAAAAATCCCGCGCCGGGCGATATACCATGACCTGATTGGCCCCCCCATTTCAAGCGTATTTTTGACCCCTGAGACTGAGTTCCCTGACACCTGTCTTTTAGAGATGACGCGAGGGTGTCCATACAATTGCGCCTTTTGTTACATAGGTCACAATCAGAAACCATTCCGATTTCACCATTTTGAATCTATCACTCAAGTCATGAAAGATAAGAGCTCAATGACAAACCGGTTCGGTTTAATCTCCTCGGCGGTTACAGCCCATCCTGAACTGGATAAAATCTGTGAATATGCAATGCGTGAGCGTTTAGATATCTCCTTCTCTTCCCTGCGAGCCGACCATCTTTCAGACCCGGTCATAGGAATCCTTATCCAGAGCGGTCAACGCACCCTGACCCTCGCACCGGAGACCGGCTCTGATGAATTCCGCAACGCTCTTGCGAAATCCATGACCAATGATGAAATACTTGATGCGGTTGCACGTGGGTTGAAGGCGGGGATTGTAAATCTTAAACTTTATTTTATTCTTGGTTTACCCGGGGAAGGGGCGGGGGAAATTGAGGCGTCCGCGGAATTGGTCAGAAAGATACAGAGAATACTTGTGGAAGAGGGCAGGAAGAGGGGTCACATTGGGGAGATTATTGTGGCAGTTTCATTTTTTGTGCCCAAACCCGGGACACCATTTGCCGCAAAACCTCAGCCCGGGATATCCGACCTCAAAAAGCGCCAGCAGAGATTTCATGCATCCCTGAGGGCGCTTCCCCATGTCAGATTCCAACCTGCCGACCCGTATGAGGCGGCAGTGCAGATGCGTCTTTCCTGCGGAGGTCGCGATACCGCCAAAATTCTTCTAAACAAAATAAAAGGGCGACTTTCCTGGAAAACCGCCCTCGGACTATTCAAGACATAACCTCAAAATTACCTGTTTTTAAACAACCGTCTTTTCTGTATCCTTGTCAAAGA
>JAPLSR010000235.1 GCA_026398545.1 Candidatus Sumerlaeota bacterium
CGGCAACAATTTCCCCCTGAACCAGTTCCGCGCCGGCATTGAAGACCAGCTGAGACATGAGCCGAAGGTCAAATTGGAAAAACTTTTCACGTGGAAGATTCGTGTGATGAACTTCTGGCCGCTCCTCGGTTTTTTCTTCGGGGAGATTTATTTCGCGGGATTCCTGCTGATTCTTGACCTGGGACTCATCTTTCTCTTCATAAGAATCGCCCTCCCACTTGCGCAAATTAAACGTATGGAAATTAAGGAGACGCCCGCCGTTGAGGAAAAACTTGATAACTCGGAAAAAATTGACAGGATGAATCCATAGGGGCTATGAAAGACAGGCAAACTCAAAATATTATTCACAGGGAAAAATGATGGAAGGCGAGATAATTATTGAGGGACGATGCGTGGATTGTGTGATGGACCTGTTGCAGCTCAGCGGACGCGGACCGGGACGATACGGCTATTGCCGGCTTCGCCGCATCGTGCTTGAATATCCCTGGGCAATGGTCTGTTCGCATTATCAATACTGGGGTGAGAGACCTGAACTGAAAAAACCCCGCCTCCTCCTTGACCGGAGTGTCCAGCCCCTCCTGGATTACTCCACTCAGAAACCTCTCCACATCTCCCTCTCACCGGAGGAGCTGAAGGCGCGGCACGGGAATGAGGTGGATGACGATATCCGGCGCAATGTGGGCGCCACACTCACGGCGCAGGAATTTATAAACGCCACGCCTGAAAAACAATACGACCTCATGCTCGGTTTTCTATCCGGGTTCAACCCATATAATTATGTCATTGCAGTAAATGCCCTGCACCACTTCCCCATTGAGAATTTCCCTGAGGATAAAAGGCGGCAACTTCTTGAGAAACTCCTTTCCGAGGAACGCAAGGCGGACCTGAGCGGTGACCCCGGTCTTGTTGCTGATAAACTGGTGATAGCGGCTGGATGGGCGATGGCGCGCCTGGGTCGTGACCTGCCGGGATATCTTGACTCGCTCAGGTTAAAAAAACACCGCCCTGACTATGAGCAGAAGCTCCTCAGGGCGGCGCTGGAATTTGTTCGCAATCCCGACCTCAAACCTCGCGGAGGTCTCTTATCCTTCCTGTTTGGAAGATAAAACTCTCCCGCTTTATTTATTCTCCCGTATCATTGCTGGATGGTTATGGAAAAGACCCTGGGAATATTAGAATTTTTGCGCATATTGACATAGCGCACCATGAAATCATACTTCCCCGGCTGAAGTGGTTGCGAGGGACGATATGTCAGAATTCCGCCCGTTTCATCATATTCAAAAGGCACATTCAGGTCGTTAATTGTGAGATTGAGCGACCATTTCACAATGCGCGGAGTCCCCTTGGAACCCCATGACTCAGGACAGCCATCAATAAGGTGGAATTGCACCTTTTGCTCTTTGCCTGTGAGGATACCGTCGGGCGGAGAGATAAGTTCCACCTTCGGCATGCCATCACGGACATATTTTGCAATGCCGATGTAATAAGCCCACGCCTCACGCTTCAGATAATCTGGATTCTTCAGCCTGACCTCCTCATCCGGATTTGAGAAAAAGGACGCCTCAATCAGGATAGCGGGCACTTTTGCCTGTCGGAGCACGGCAAAGCCGGCGTTATTATAGATGAGATAATCTGAATAAAGTCCTGTTCCGGCGAATTCAGGAAGGCGCAGCCAGTATTCAATCTCATTCACAATTGCCCGCCCGAGGTCAATGTTGGAATAGCTGTAACCCGGAAAGGCATGATAAAAGGCTGAGGGAAAATTGGTTTCGCTGTTTGAAGTTGCATTGTGGTGCATGGAGATAAAAAGGTCGCAATTGTCGATTTCCGCCAACATAGGACGTGCTGAAAGCGCCTCGCTATAATCCTTTTTTAAGTCCCAGTCACCATCGCGAGTCATGACAACGGTGACACCGGACTTGAGGAGAAACTCCCGAAGATAACGCGCCACATCGAGGTCCATTAGCGCCTCGCTGTATCCCGATGCGGTGGATTTGTAGCCCTTAAGGTGTTGATAGCCCCCATGCCCCGGGTCAAGACAGATGCGTAATCCCTTCAGGTAACGTGCATAAGGCGGCGGGGCAAAATCAATTGGCGGCAGATTCAGCCAGGGGTCTCCTTTTGCCACAGCTGTGCCTGTCGGAAAGCTATATAGGTTATTGGGGTCGGGGACAAAAGGCGGAGGTGGGTCATGAACCACTGATGCCTGCATTTTTTCCTGCGCCATTGCCGCAGATATTATCAAAGCGAATATTACCACCAACCCAACAATACGTCCCATCATATACCTCCTAAATTTGTAATTTTGAATTACTTCGCTCCGTCGCTGAAGCTATGGCGCGTAAGCGACTTCTTTGCGTTGTGATTTATAGCCTGGCGACGCTCAATGGCTAATAGCCGCTTGGTGGGAGATGACTTCTTGCATGGAAGGCTCTCCTCATATAAGGTGTCAGGACATACATCTTGGTCATGCGGCCATTGGACTGTTCCGAGCGCCACTCTCGCCTTCTTGAAATAGGATAGTTCTTTCATTTCGGCGAAAATGCCATGGTCCAGATATGGCTTCATATCGAAAACCCGAATTTCACCATTGGTGAAAGTTATCGTCAGAGTGAAGTCATTGTTTGCCTTCAAATTGATGACCCTGGGATTCATGATACCCTCCTTATTTCAGGGGATCAATCTTGAATATCGGCTGGCCATTTATGGCCAGGGCTCAATTTGCCATCAGCTCTTCTTGGTGGATCTCAATCCAGGCAAGTAACAGTTTGGTCTTTCCAGTAGGAAGCCTTCCCTCCAACAAGCGGCCATCAGGTATCGAGAAGACTGCTTCATCATTCTGGTAACGCACGTGAATATGTGGTAGTCTGTGCCTTTTGCTATCAATAAAATACATTGATACGAGCAAGCCATAGAACATGGAGATAACTGGCATATCGTTTTATCCTAATGGGCGGTTCAGCCGCGCCGCGCCTTGCGGTGTAAACTCCCAGCCATTGTTATGGGAAATATGGTATCCCCGCTTTTTCGCAGTAAAGTTTAAAAAGTTCTTTCTCAAACGATTAAGAATTTTTGTGTTGTTCAGCAGACACAATAACTCATTTGAATGTAAAGTTAGTTTTTATTTATATTCAATAAACTTTTGCGTCAATGAAAATGTAAATCTGAAACCTCTTGCTGTGGCATTGGATGGTATAAATTTGCGCAAAAAACGCCGGGAGGCAATGATTGGCATTAACACTCCCGGCATGGACATTGGCTTCGTCCAGATTTACTTTCTCGCCTTGGCGTTGATAGCCCGGCGACGCTCAATGGCTAATATCCGCATATGGTCTTTGGCATTATCGTTAAGGTCAATGGTTTCCTGATTGATGGCATGGTCTGTGCCACCGGCGTGGCGGATGACCTTGTAAATCGGCTCCCATACGCGTCCCATGCGGTATTTTTCAATGATTCGGTTTACGAGGACATAATCCTCGCCATAGTTCCGTGAGTAAGGCTCATCATTGCAGGCAAAGCCGCCCATTTCCCATATAACCTTGATATGGGCGGAACGAGGCGCCCCCGCGCCGTTGATGCGGAGGAGATTGTTGCGCCCGTTTTCCTCTGTCCATTCGTCGTGGGTGACAACGGGGATATCCTCGCGGCGGAAGATTTCACCGGTGGGTTTTTTCTCCCAGACCTCATAGGAGCCAATTACGAGTCCGATTCTTGAGTCGGACTTAAAGACGGCGAGAACCTTTTCGGCGGCATGGGGCGTTAACTGATCATCGGAATCCAGCTGCAGGTAGTATTTCCCGCGAGCCTTTTTCAGGGCAAGGTTGAAGCAGAGCCCGAGATTGTTGATATCTGTCACAATCAGGTCAACATCGGGTTTCTGGGGGTCATATCGGGGACCGCCCTTCATGTATTCCCGAACGGCATCGCAGGTCGGGTCATCCGGTCCTCCATTGCAGACGACTATCATTTCAACCTTTCTGCCAAGGGTCTGCGCCTGAACGGACTCGATGGCGGCGCGGATAAATTCCGGTCGGTTGAAAACCGGTGTGATGACCGTGAAGAGGCATTCAAACTTTTTCTCTTCATCGGCAGTATATCGGACGGGGCGATAATTCTGCCCCGGGGCAAGGTAGGCGCCGATGCGCTTCAGGTGCTCGGTGCAGGCATTCTCCAATTCGAGGGCAACCTTCTTGCCCGCCTTGAGATAATAAAAGACATCAAATCCCGCCGCCTGCTCCTTTACGCTGTAAAGCGAGCCGTTGAAGCGGTTCCCTATGCCGATAAGGTCGCCCTTTTCGGATGCTCGGAATCGCAAATCATACAGGTCGGCGGCATCATATGTCTCCTTGAGACCCCGGAGTTTTTTTATCATGGGGGCGGAGAAGAAAAACGCCTTTCCGAAATCCACGGCGTCACGCAGACGACCCTTGTGATAAGGCAGGAGGTGGACCTCTGTCACTCTTCCATCCGGTGCGATGCGTTCATAATCGCAATAAATCATGCCAGCCTTCGGATTGCGCTCCGCAGTGACAACGTAAGTGTCAAGGGCGCTCCGTCGGAAGGTGACGGCATTTTCAAGGGTGTTGACAAGAAGGATATATGCCCCTCTAACTTTGGCGCTGCCGGCGTTGAAATAGGCGGCGCGGTTTTTGAACTTCCCCGTTATGAGCCTCACCTTTTTCGCCAACTCCACAGAAAGATAGGGAGTATCCAGCTTCTTGCCCGAGCCGTCCACAATGATAACCTCCCTCTCAGGATAATACTGACCCAGAAGGCTTTCAATAGTAGCCGTAAAGTCAGCCGCCGGATACTGGACATCCTTGTTCCAGAGCAAAATAATGCTCACAAGGGGTCTCTTTTCCTTCATGATTATCCTCCCTTATTGAACTAACATATTTCTTAAAATCGGTTGGCAAATTCACCCATTTGGCTTATAAACTATTTCCATCATTTTTCAATAATCAATATATTTTTTCACCTCCCCACCGCTTTTCCCAATACATCCGGTCACACAAAAGGCGCACATTCCCATTTACAAATGAAGATATCATGTGAAATATCACTGATTAATGAACACATTCGTGTGGCGGATATTTGGGACATACTTTCAAGTTTTCCCCAACCTGACAAAATGGGTGGCGAAGCAATGATGCAGGATGTCAAAAAGGTCTCTGAGCGAAATATGGTTTCTGTGATACTTGCGGCGGGGAAGGGAACACGCATGAGGAATCCCAGACTGCACAAGGTGTGTTTCCCGCTCGAGAATAAAACCGTCATTGAGCGCTCAATTGAGCTTTATGAGCGCTGTGGGATAGATGCGCACTGCATTGTAATCGGGGCGTTGGCGGAACAGGTAATGGAGGCGGCTTCATTTGTCTCCCCCCGTGTCTCCTTTGTTTACCAGAGGGAACAAACCGGCACCGGCAATGCGGCAAAAATGGCGGCGCGATTCCTCTCGGCTGCGAATTTCAAGGGCGATTTGCTGGTTGTTGCCGGAGACAAGGTGATGGAGGAATCCATTCTCACCCGTCTCATCCAGACATTTCGTGAAGGGGGAAACGACCTCGCCTTTGTGGTTGGGGATATTTCAGACTTCCCGGGCGCGGGACGCATCATCTGTGATGAGAGGGGAAATGTCATCGCCAATGTTGAGGTCTTTGACATTGCCCGATATGAGCTCCTGACATCTCTGGAACAGATGGCTGCCGGACGTCTTGTTACTGCCCGGGAGGCTGAAAGTCTTGCCCTCTCCTATCTGAAGCAGGAAGGGAAAGCATCGCTTGCCCTGGGCTCACTCTGGGATATCATCAAGGCGGGAAATCCCATCACCACCGAGGTGATACAATCATGCTTTGCAGAGTTAGATTTCTCTCTTTATTCATGCGGACACCATATCACGCCTGAACAGATTGTCAGGGCAAAATATGCCAACCAGTCCATCTATCTCTTCAAGGCGGATGCCCTTTATTCCGCCGTGGAACATCTCACCGCCGATAATGCCCAGGAGGAGGAATACCTGCCCGATGTGATTGCCATCCTGACCGCTCAGGGGCGACGGCTTGACATGGTGCATCTCACTTGTCCAGAGGAGGTCATGACTTACAACACGCCGGAGGAACTGAGCGCAATCCAAGATTATTACTCCCGCAAGAAAAAAGATATTGAGATGGCGGCGACGCCGAAGACCATCCGACAAGCGAGTGAATGGCTCAAGGCGCTTCAGGATGAAAGCCCTTCCGCCATCCGCGCCCTGGGGCAAATCTATGGAGGAGGGCATCCCAGTGTGCAGGGGAAACGACGTCAACTCGTGGCAATGCTGAAGAGATACGGGGAGATTTTCCGGGATGAGGACGTCCTTATTTCAAGAGCCCCGGGACGCGTCAATATCATGGGTCGCCATATCGACCACCAGGGCGGTCATGGCAATATGATAGCAATTGACCGAGACTTTTTCATTATAGCCGGCGTCAGGGATGACCGGGAAATTCGCCTGTGCAATATGGAACCCCACCATTTCCCCGACAGGCTACTGAATATTGACGAACTGTTCTCAGGATACACGGGCGGTGATTGGCTCGATTATGTGAATGGCACCGAGGTGCGCAGGAGGGTGGAGGCATCGCACGGGGATTGGTCTCAATATATCATCTCCCCAATCATCCGTTTTCAGGCAAAGTTTCCGCATCAGCGCCTCTGCGGTATGAATATTCTTGCATCTGGAAGCATCCCCATTGCGGCGGGTGTGAGCTCTTCCTCTGCCGTCGTGGTTGCCGCAACCGAGGCAATTTTACACCTCAACGGTCTTGAGGTCGTCCCTGAGGAGTTTGTGGAATTGTGCGGCGAGGCGGAATGGTATGTGGGAACACGGGGCGGCGCAGGCGACCATGCCGCAATGAAATTCGCAAAGAAAAATCACGTTGTCCAAGTTGGTTTCTTCCCATTCGGTGTGACAAATGTCGTCCCATTCCCGACAAATTACCTCTTCGTCATCTGCAATTCCCACGAAAAGGCGCGCAAAACGGCAGAGGCAAAGGACATTTTCAACCACAGGGTCGCCTGCTATCATATCGGGAGGGAATTTCTCAAAATGAAATTCCCCAGCCATGCCATGAACATCCACCATTTAAGAGACATCAATACCCGGACCATGGGCATCTCCTATCCGGAACTCCTCTCCATGCTCAAGGCGCTCCCGAATACCTTGACCAGGAAGGAAGTGATGACACATCTTCCCCATGCTCTGGTGGAACAATATTCAGGCACCCATGAGGGCATCTTTGACTCCTATCCAATACGTGCGATTGTCCTTTATGGTCTGGCAGAGTGTGAGCGCAGTCGGATGTGTCCCGAACTGCTCATCAGGGGTGAAGCGGAGACATTTGGAAGATGGATGAATGTCTCCCACAATGGCGACAGGGTGGTGATATGGGGGCGCGGGGTTATCTCGCGTCCTTTCCGCATTGACTACTCAGATGACGCCATTGAGCAACTCATCCTGGACGCCCGTAAGGGTCTGGCACAGGCAGAACTGGTCAATCAGCCGGGCGCTTACGGGTGCAGCATCCCGCAGATTGACCACATGGTGGACATTGCCCTTTCGGTGGAGGGCGTTATCGGGGCGCAGATTCTCGGCGCCGGACTGGGGGGCTGTATGATGGCTCTGGTGCAGAAGGATGCCTGGGAAAACCTCCAGTATGCCCTTGGACGCCACTATTACGATGCGGCGAATCTTGAACCGGACATGTTTATCTGCCATCCTGTCGCCGGCAGTGGAATCCTTTCTTTCTGAAACGACGTCCCTTTAAAGATGGCACTGGTCATACAGGGGTGGAATTTATGAGCCTTCTTGATTTTTACCGTCAGCATCTCGCACAGGAGATACTCCCCTTCTGGCAGCGGGCGATTGATAAAGAACATGGCGGGGTTTTTACCTGTTTCGATAACACCGGCTCAGGGCTTGTGAGCACTGATAAATACACATGGTCTCAGGGGCGTTTTGTCTGGGTGTGGGCAAGGATTGCCGATATGTGTCAGCGGAGGCTTCTGGACGGCGAAGCGGATGAGTATTTAAGCCACGCCGGAAAAACCATGAATTTCCTTCGGCGCAACGTAATCATGGAAAACGGTCATTGCGCCTTCCTGTTGACAGAGACCGGTGAAAAAAAGGAGAGCATCGCCGGCGAGGGCTATGACACAAGCTATTTTGCGGATTGTTTTGTCATCCTCGGATTTACAGAATACGCGCGGGTGGCGAAAGACGGTGAGATATTCGGCGAAGCACTTGCGCTTTATGATAACCTGAATGGAAGGTTAAAATCCGGCAATGTGCGCAGTGAGCCATATCCCATCCCCGCCGGATTCAGGGCGCACTCCATGCCCATGATAATGCTCAATGTAACCCAGGAACTCTCCGCCGCCGCAAAGACGCTTGGGCATGAGCGCGCGCTGGAACTCGAAGAGGCGTCAGTCCGCCATATGACTGAAATCATGGAGAATTTTTATTCTGAAGATGGAAAGATTGCCGAAATCAATCCGCCGGAAGGCGCAGATGCAAATACGGTCTTTGCCCGGCATCTGAACCCCGGTCATGCCATTGAGTGCATGTGGTTTATTATAACGACTGCTGAAAGGACGGGTAACAAAAATTTTTTAAAAAAAGCCTGCCGCGCAATAAAGACCATGTTTAAACTGGGATGGGATGACGACTATGGCGGGCTGTTTCGTTTCATTGACCGCAAGGGAGGCAAACCACAGGGAAACATCAGCGGAAGCGCCTTCGAACGCCTCATACTTGATACATGGGACACGAAACTCTGGTGGCCTCACTCGGAGGCGCTTTACTCCACCCTTCGGGGATATGAACTGACAGGCGACGATGATTTTCACAGCCTTTACGATATGGCGCATGAATACACCTTTCGCACATTCCCCAATGATGATAAAAAGGTGGGGGAATGGATTCAGATTCGTGACCGCATTGGAAAACCCATCCAGAAGGTGGTGGCTCTGCCGGTTAAAGACCCCTACCACATCATGCGCAATATCCTCCTCATCATTGAACTGCTCTCACAGGTGCACCGTCCCGTTTGAAAAGAGATGATAAATGGAATCATGCTCAATGTGAATTACTTCGCCTGCAGGAGGGTTATCATCACGACGCCGACAACCATGAGCATGGCTCCCGCCAGCCTTTCCCTCAGACCCTTTTCCTTGAAAAACAGGGTGCCGAACAAGACCCCAAAGACCACACTCATCCGCTTGACTGATATGACATAGGCGACCTGTGTGAGACTGATGGCGAGCATCTGGGATGAGCTGCCGACCGCTATGCAAAAACCGATGGGCACCAGATTGGGGGCATTCTGCAAAATCCCCTTCCAGTCCGAGCGGGATTTGCACAGGACAACAGGTATCATGCCAATGGCGATAAAGGCGTTCACCGCAATGGGCCAGAAAAGCGCAGATGAATGTCTCACCCCGAGTTTGTCAAGATTGCCGCTGATGCTCCAGATGAAGGCAACAAGCAGCATGAGCCGCGGTCCCTTTTGCCTGAGGAGAGCCTGAATTGGCGCCAGAGGATTCTTTTTTATCTCTCCCACATTCAAAACATAAGAACCGGCAACAATGAGGAGAATCCCGATAAGGCTGAAAAAGGCGGGAAATTCATGAAGCATGAGCGGTGAGGTGATGAGCAAAAAAAGCGGTGTGAATGTTATCATTGGAATCGTCAGTGACAGGTCGGAGGATTTGATTGCCTTGATGAAGAGCAGATTCGCCACCAGGTTCAGAAGACCCGAGAATAATAGAATCAACCAGAAAGCCCTGTCAACATCGGGGATTTTGATGAAGAAAAAAAGGGGCGATAAAAAGACAAGTGTGCAGAGGCTCCACGCCCACGAGACAATATATTCATCAGTGAGGCGAAGTCCCTTCTTGCTGAAGACATCCTTTATGGACTCACATATTGCCGTTAAAAAGGCAAAGATGACCCAGTTCATGATATAAACGCCTTCATATTTCCGGCGGGTTTGCTGAGGGTCAGGGCTTCAGTCGCCTGACAATATCACGGACAATTCGCGCCGTCAGACCCCAGATGACTCCATGTTTCACCCTGTACACATAAATCCTGTGCCCGCCGCCGTACCATTGCCCGTGATACTTCTCCGGCAGATTCATCTCCCGCGCCGGAAATAAAACGACCTCCTTCCCGCCCTCATCAAGACAGGTGGAGTGAAGTGTAACTCTCACGCAATACGTTTCCGGTTCGTTTTTTTCAAAGAATGAAACAGGTATGGCAAACACCTCCTCCACCTCTTCCCTGTTAATGCGGAATTCATCCATCTTGACGTCAGCCGTCCCGAGGAAGACATCCACAATCGCCCTCATTGGCGAGATAAGGGTGTCAATCTGCCCCAAAATTTTTATTTTTTGCCCGGGGATGCCCATCTCCTCAACCGTTTCACGAATTGCCGCCCTTTTAATGTCCTTATCCTTTTGCGGGTCAAATTCCCCGCCGGGGAAACATATCTCCCCGCCCTGACGGATGGAGGCATGGCGTTTCTCAAAGACAAAATGATATTCATCATCCACAGGCACAAGGAGTGCCAGGACAACATAACCCGAAGTCTCATCTCTCCCGTTAATTCCCGGCGCACGGGAGAGTTTTTTCCTTAATTCACTTAGGTGTTCAAGCCGCATACAAATACCCACAAACGGGCGCTGGTCATATCAGTTTCATCCCCGCAATTATGTTCCTGGCACGATTCACACACATGACCGGTTTTTACAATGGTCATCTTTGTTTTGACTTTGCACCGCTCTTTATTTATCTCTTACCTAAATTGATTCGGCTTTCGCAACGGAATTATCAAGCCGCGCCGGAGAGTCAAAAATAAAGGGGCACCTGTGTCATTTATCAGGGAACATTTAATAAAACCGCATTCCGGGCGGAAGATTTTCAGATTGAGGTTTATCCTCCCCCTGCTCCTCTTTTATGGCGCAATAAATATTTTCTGCCTTCTCCCCTTTATTATTCATCGCCAGCTCCCCTGCAATACAATGGTTGACACAAACCGCTGCTTCATAACTGTCCGGCATTTCGGGCTGCACGAAATTTCTCAAGGGCGTTTCCCGGAATTACTCCCCATTTTTTCCGGACATGACGTTGCCAGTTTCGGACAGGGATACTGTTATCCGACAACCCTGCTCGGCATTTTTATAAACATTCCCGACGTCTGGCATTATCTCGGCGACCTGTGGCTGCACTGGACACTTGCCGCGCTCTTGATGACGCTTTATGCCCTCAGGCTCCGCCTCTCGCTCCTTGCGGCAATAATAGCGGGCTTTGTTTATGCTTATACCGCGCCGCTACTCTGGCGATTTCAGGGGCACTGGACATTTGTCCATCTCCTCGCCTATCTGCCCGCACTCCTTATCATCACAGAGGAAATCCTGAGTCCCTCATGGTGTATTAAAAAGGAGCGCCTGATGGCAACAGGCGGGGTCATTCTGGGCTTACTTTTGCTATCACAGATGCCACAGATATTGTATTACATGGCATTTGCGCTGACTCCCTATATTCTTTTGAGACTGATATTGCGGCGGAGAAAGAGGGGAACGGTGCGTGTCCTTATGGTCTCAGCCGTGATTTTTATCCTTGCGATTTTGCTGTCAGCCCCCGCCTTTTTACCAATGCTGCTCAGTGTGAAGGACTCCTTCAGGAATGTGGTGGCTGGGGCGGACTTTGCCTCGGCGCATCCCCTTTTCTATTCCCACTTTTACTCCCTTCTCTTCCCGGATTTCTTTTTCTCAAGTAACGGATACTGGGGAGGGGGGTTGCCGGCCGAATCCTTATTTTCCGCGGGTGCGGGGGTATTTTTCCTATCCGCAGTCGGACTTTTTGTGACCGGGTGTGGCATCCGGAGGGCACGGTTCAGGATGGTCCTTCCTTACCTGCTGTTCATGGTGGCGCTCCTATTCGGCTTCGGGAAGTTCATGCCATGGTTTCACCTCCTTGTTAAATACCTCCCCTTATATGCCTCATTTCGGGCGCATGGCAGGGTGAGTTTTTTAATCATCACAGCGCTGGCGATTTTCTCCGCCGAGGGGATGCAGGCAATTATACACCTTGTGAGAGAGGGACGCGAAAAAAATCGGATACATCTATTCCTTTTACTGGCAGGTGCGGTGGCAATCATTACCTCGCTCTGGCTTCTGGGACATTTCAGAACCATCGAAGGGACATATCAGTGGATGATGCATCATAACCTTGCGCCCAGATGGACAGAAACCATACGAGATAAAGCCATTCAGAACGTGAGGATTTCAGCCCTCAGCGCAATCAGACCCGTTCTGATGATTGCCATTGGCATAACTCTCCTTACCCTTGTTTCCCACCTGAGCCGGAAGTATTGGGTGAAACAAGACATCCTTGTATTGCTGCTCATATTATTTGCCCTCGTGCGGGACATCAATATCCACCGCAAAATCATCATGTCAAAAATGTCGCCTCCCATTCAGGAACTTGTTCCGCGCAACATTGACGACCGCCTCCGCCGCCTCAGCTCCCTTCTCCCGCCGCACGGAAAAATCTGCAACATGTCTATCCACTTTGGCAATGTGACCCTCCTCTATCCCAATCTTGAAGATGTCGCAGGGGTGGATGTTAACGTCTCTGCAAAGTATGGTCTCTTTCTGAATAAAGTGCAAAAGATGCACCCGGATATTGTGCAGATAACCTCATTTTTCGGGTTCATGCAAGAGCCTATTTTGAAAAGCCTTTCCATCCGCTGGTTACTGATTGATAAAAATGAGTTGTGGAAAATCCTCATCCCGCCGGAGAAAATTAGTGCCCTTGCAGAGGGAAATAATCTGCTCCTTCTTGAATACCTTGACTGGACGCCGGAGGTCATCTGTGAAAATTCGCAAAGTAATCTGGAGATTCTGACACTCCGACCGGGACTCCTTGAGGCACGGATAAAAGGCGCTGGGGAAAAGGGCATCCTGTTCAAGTCTGTCAGCTCGCCAAACTGGGAAGCACGATTTAATAACACACCTGTCAAATGGGAGGAGGAGACTCCCTGGATGCGGGTAAAGGTCAATGGCGAAGGGGTTCTAAAATTTCGATTTATCAACATCTGGCTGAGAATTGGCGCATGGCTGAGCGCGCTCGGGCTTATCTTATCCCTTGCGCTTTTCATCAGGAGTTTCAAGCGCCAGTCCAATGCCGGTCATGAAACCTCTTGACGCACAATGTCCGGTGTTTCTATTCATGGATTACTACCTTTGAAGGGGGCAATTATGAAGATTCGCGGCACAACCGTTCTGGCAATAAGGCACAAGGGACAGATTGCCATTGCGGGCGATGGTCAGGTAACAATTGAAAACGCTATAATGAAAACAAAGGCGAGAAAGGTGCGGCGCCTCTTTCAGGACCGCATTCTATGCGGATTTGCAGGCGCAACGGCGGATGCCATGTCTCTCTTTGAAAAATTAGAGGTGAAATTGAAGGAATATAACGGCAACCTCACACGGGCGGCGGTCGAACTCGCCAAATTATGGCGCACGGATAAATACTTGCGCAACCTGCAAGCCCTTCTCATTGCGGCGGACAAGGAGAAATTGCTTGTCATCTCCGGCACGGGCGACGTCATTGAGCCGGATGACGATATGGCGGCAATCGGCTCAGGCGGCGGTTACGCCCTGGCAGTCGCGCGCGCCCTCAAAAAATTCACAGACCTTGACGCCCCCACCATCGCACAGGAGGCGCTGAAAATCGCCGCCGGTATCTGCATCTATACCAATGAAGAAATTACTGTGGAGACCCTTCCCATCGAGTGATGTCCCATCCGCAGTGGCACTCATGCCTGCGCCTCATGAATGATACATTGCCTTTTCAATTGGACTCATGCCTCATCCTGTAATAATTGCCCATGCCTTTATCTGCGCAAAATAGGAGAGTGTGATTACAGGTCATCGTTTAGTTCCATCATACAAATTCGCCGCGGGTGAAGAAATTCTTGACCGCAGGTTTTTCACACGCCAGCGCCTCACCCAGTGTTCCCAGAAATGCCATGCCCCCGTTATCCAGCATCAGGACTCGGTCGGCAATGGTCTTGATGGAGTCAAGTTCATGGGTGACCGCAACAATGGTAACACCGAGAAGCCGGCGTAAGTCAATTATGAGATGGTCAAGTCCGGCGGCGGTAACAGGGTCAAGTCCGGCGGACGGCTCATCAAAGAAGAGGAGTTCAGGGTCAAGCGCCAGCGCCCGCGCCACACCTGCGCGTTTCCTCATGCCGCCGGAGAGGTCGGAGGGCATGTAATATGCCGCATCGGCAAGTCCCACAAGGCTGAGTTTTATCATGACCAGCGCCTTGATAGTCTCTTCGGGGAGATTGGTTCGCTCCCGGAGCTGCAGAGCCACATTATCAAACACCGGCATGGAATTGAAGAGCGCCCCACCCTGAAAGGAAATCCCGATACGGCGCAAAATGCCGTAAAGTTCATCCTCCTCAAGATTCGTCACTTCCCTGCCCCAGTATTTCACCGAACCGGCGGCGGGTTCCACAAGGCGCGTGATATTGCGCAGGAGTGTGCTCTTCCCACAGCCGCTCTTGCCCAGAACTACAAGTATCTCACCCTTATAAACAGAAAATGAAACCCCTTCGAGGATGCGAGTCTCCCCATATTCCGCCACGAGGTCTTTAACCTCCAGCACCGGCGCCACTCTCTCTGATGCCTGTTTCCTCTCGTTCACCGGCAATCGCCCTCATCAAAATGTGTAATAAAAAAGCGTGGCAAATATAACATCCGAGGTCACGATGAAAAAGATGTCCATCACAACCGAGCGCGTCGTTACAAGTCCCACACCGCGCGCCCCGCCAGTCACGCGCATGCCGTTGTGGCATCCCACAAGGACAATGATAATTGCAAAGACAAGGCTCTTCAGCAATCCCTGAACCATGTCGCCTATCTGGAGGGCAAGGATGGATTCCCGTATCCACATCCCTGCATCCAGCCCGAGGATAAATATCGCCACATGAAGCCCGCCCCACACGCCCGCCGCCATCGCAATCATGACAAGACACGGCATTGCCAGAACCATCGCCACAACCTTCGGGGCAATCAGGAAATATGAGACGTTGAATCCCATCCCCCGAAGGGCATCTATCTCCTCCTGCACCTCCATGGTTGCCATCTCCGCCGCAATTGCCGCACCGCTCCGCGCCGAAACGATGACGGCTGTCATGATGGGGGCAAGCTCTCGCGCAAATCCAATCGCCACCATGTCTGCCACATAGATGCCTGCGCCCCAATTACGCACCTGCGCGGCGGCAAGCATGGACACAATAAACCCAAGCAGATAATTGATTAGCACCACGATTCCGATGGCGCGGACACCCATCTCATGAAGCTCATCCATCACACTCTGCCAGCGCAGACCCTTTTTGCCAAAAGGCGCTATGAATGTCCAGTAAAGGACGTCGATGATGAGGTTTCGGGCTTCTTTATATTCCTGTTTGACCTTGTAATATGTGTCGCCGATTGTCTCAAAGAAGCCGGGGTTGCGGGGCGGCACCCTGTCCATATATTCAATACCCGGGGCAATCATGCGAAGATATTCAGAAACAAGTCCCGTTGCCCCGCGGCATTCAAACCGCGCACCAAGTGAGACCGCATAATGCTTGATGCGGAGAATCCACGTCCCGCCCAGACTGTCAATCTTTCTCACATCCTGCAGGTCAAGGACCAAAGCCCCCCCGCCACCGATAAGACGCTTTTTCACATCCTCAAAGAGCGCCTGTCCCGTCTCAAGATTTAACTCGCCTGAAGCCTTTATATGAAGTTCCTCTGTCAATCCCGCTCTCCCGCACATCCATTTCAATAACCGTATAAACACCTACCAGATAGTCTGAACCGCCTTCAAGAAAAAGCATACACCTGTTAACCGGGTTTTTGAGCTGCACTTTAACAGGGAATTTGTTTGCGTTTTAAAAGAATGCGCAGTGCGCGGTTCATCTCAGGGATGCGGAAGATTCTGCCGAAGAACACATATAGTCCTAAGCCGGCACCCACGCTTATAAGCATATAAGCGGCTTTTAAGACGAAATGGTCGGCGGGATGGAAATGAAGAAGCCCCTTATGTAGCGCCCAGGCGCCAAGTCCCATGCAGATGGATGCGGCAAGGGTTGGATAAAAGGTGCGCCGCACAGCCCTGATAAATGCGGGACCAAAAATCTCTTTCTCGCCCCGATATAATATGTAAAAATTAATGCCGGCCGCAATGGCGGTGGCAAGGGCAAGCCCTCCTTGCTCCAGCGGGGTAAAGAGTATGAAGAGTGTATTCATACAGATGTTGGACGCGAGTCCTATCAGGCTTGCCTTGAAGGGCGCCATGACGTTTTCACGGGCGTAATAGACAGGCGTGATGAGGCGCAGAAAGCTGACGGGCACAAGGCTCAAGGCGTAAAATGTCAGGGCAAAATTGGTGTTGTAACTTGCCTCCGCCGTCCAGCTCCCGCGCTGCAAAATCACCTCAACAATGGGCTGACCAAGAAAAATCAAACCGGCAGTGGCGGGGATGAAAATAATCATGAGGAGGCGGAAGGCAAACGAGACGGTTTCCCCCAGCTCCTTCTTTTTTCCTTCAAGGAGCAGGTGCGAAATCTGCGGCAGGATTGCCGTGCCGATGGAGGCGGCGAAAAGCGCCAGAGGAAACTGGATTATCTGGTTGGCATAGCGCAGACATGTGATGCGTCCCGGACCAAGAAAGTTCGCAAAGTTGGCATCAACGCTGACATTAATCTCCACAACGGCGAGTCCAATGGTTGCGGGAATCATCATCTTGAAGAGCGAGCGCATGTGAGGCGATTTGGGCTTGAAGACGGGGAAGTAGTGGAATCCCCGTTTGAGAAGGGGCGGAATCATAATCGCCACGCGCAAAATGCCGGCAATCGCCACCGCCCATGCAAGCACAAATGTAAAGGGTCTCTGCGCCATGTGGGTATAAAGCAGGCTCCCCACGATAATTGTGACATTCATGGTCACGGAGCCGAACGTGGGCGTGGAGAAATGCCGGTGGGCGTGCAGGATGCCCATCAGCAGGGCGCCGATGGTCATGCACATGAGATAGGGGAACATGCGGCGGGTCAGTCCGATGCCAAGATTGATATATTCCGTCTCACCTTTTGCGAAAAATTTGATGCCCCCGAAGGCGATAAAGAGCTCCCTGGAAAAGATAATGCCCACGATGGTCATCGCAAGAGTCACGATGAAAAAGATATTAATTGCGTTTGAGACAAAGCGCCAGCCGTGCGTCTCCGTGTCCTCCTTGCGTGCGCGGGAATAAACGGGGACAATGAAGGCGGAGAGAGCGCCTTCGCCGAGCACGCGGCGTGTGAGGTTGGGGATTTCAAAGGCGATGTTAAAGCAGTCGGAGAAATATCCGGCGCCGAGCCGCGCCGCAATGACGGCATCCCTCACAAGCCCCAGCATCCGCGAAAGGAGCGTGATACTGCCGACCACCCCCGCCGACTTCAAAAGCGACCTTTTTTCCGACACCAGCGACCCTCTGCAGGAATTTTTATAATCCACCTAAACGTAAAGCGACAAAGACGCAAAGAAAATCTGAAAGAAATCATAGACCAACGCTGATAGAATTTCTTAACAGACAAATACATTCAAGAAATGGTTGACTTCAAAGCCGATGAATCAACAATATTTTAATAAAATCTTGAGGGAAATAATAATCAGAGGATGACCAATCATGATTACTAAAAAACAATTCAGATGGCTACTCATAGTTTATTTCTTGATTATCCTTTTCTCAATCATAGCTCATAATTTTACTCATTCATTCATTCCCGATTGGAAAGATTCTCCTATGATGTCGACTCCATTCTTCTTCATTTTCTTTGCAATTATTGTCGCCTATCTAACAGGGCTTATAGGGATGTTTTTATTTATGAACCCTTCACGATACATCTTTTTCATCTCATCATTATGCAAAATGCTTATGTGTTCTTTTATACTTCGTTCATGGGACACCAAGACAGGATGGTGTAATCTTTTTGATGGATTGGTTTTGTTTATGGAAGGAGCTATAGTTTTAATCAGCATTATTGGTCCGGCAAAACACTTATTTATAGAAAATAAGCAAATCATGTATAACGAGCCCGCTAAGAATTCAAAGCAAGGATGAAGGATGAATAATCTCATACTTCAACATTACTTAATTCTTGATTAATTTCCCTTTTTCATCCTTCATACTTCATACTTCATCCTTAAAGCACAGAATAAATTATGGAAAATAAAGACAAAGCCCCAATACATATATTTGTCTTTGCGCTGTTTTTTTGCTCGGGTGTTTCAGGGCTGGTGTATGAGGTTGTCTGGACGCGGCAGCTGACGTATCTCTTCGGGGCGACGCTGTATGCCGTGGCGACGGTTCTCGCCGCTTATATGGGCGGTCTGGCGATAGGGTCGTTCTTATTCGGGAAATATGCCGACCGCGCCAAAAATAATCTGCGGCTTTACGCCCTTTTGGAACTCGGCATCGGCGCGGCGGCGTTAATTCTCCCCTTTCTCCTTTCGCTTCTCGACCCCATTTACAAATTCGCCTATCGGCATTTTTCATCGTTTCTCTTCCTGAGCCTGCTGCGTTTTGCGCTGACATTTTCCGTGCTCCTGATACCTACCACGCTCATGGGCGGGACACTGCCTGTGTTGTCGCGTTTCCTTGTGCGTAAAAAAGACTCGCTGGGACTGAACGTTGGGGCGCTGTATTCGCTCAATACGCTGGGCGCTGTGCTCGGATGTTTCATCACGGGCTTTCTCCTGATTGAGGCACTGGGCGTTCGGGGGGCAACATTTCTGGCGGTCGCAATAAATGGCGCTGTAGCGGCGGTCGGACTTTTACTGGCGATTAAAGGAGGCAAGGAAGAATTACAAATTACAAATGTCGAATTACAAATTGAGGAAAATAAATTACCCGAAGAAGGTCGGGGACAGGCGCGGAAGATTGTCCATGCCGTGCTTATCACGTATGCCATATCGGGTTTCATTGCGCTTTCGTATCAGGTTGTGTGGAATCGTGCGCTCGTGTTCACGTTCGACATCATGAAAAACACGACCTACTCATTCACCGCCATGCTGACGGTTTTTTTAATTGGGCTGGCGCTTGGCGGGGCAGTCATGACACCCATCGTGGACAGGCTGAAGGACCATCTCCGGCTCTTTGCCATGCTCCAGCTGCTTCTGGGGCTTTCCGGCGCATTCTCATTTTTTATCATCTATCACTTCGGACCCCTGCTCAATCCTTTCAATATCCTTAATTCGGCAGGCGATGTAAATTGGTGGGCGGGCATTATGAACGTCTTTGCCAAGACCGTTGCCTCCATTTTTCTGCCCACATTCCTCATGGGGATGGCATTTCCCGTGGCAACAAAGATATGCGTCGACCGAATCGGCGCTGTGGGATTTGGCGTGGGCAGGCTGTATTCACTGAACACTCTGGGCGCCATCGCCGGCGCCTTCGTCTGCAGTTTTATACTGATTCCACTTCTGGGTGTGGCGGGGTCGATTTTTCTACTTGCAACGGGCAATCTCCTCATTGCGTTTTACCTTTTTCACACCAACACTCAAATGACGCGGAACATGCGGAACATTTTTATTGCGGTCTGTGGGTTGTCTGTCTTCATCCTCCTCATCCGCATCCCCTGGAACATCCGGTTCCAGGAGCTCAGCCCGACAGAATCCATGGTCTTTTACAAGGAAGGGCCGCTTGCTACCGTCTCTATTCTTGAAAATTCCTTCAAATATCGCACCCTGTATGTGGATAATGTCGGTGTTGCCGGAACGGACAGGATTCTCCTGACAGACCAGAAGAGCCTTGCCCACATTCCCATGCTTCTTTTGAAAGAACCACGGAGCGCCCTGACAGTCGGCTTCGGCAGCGGCGGCGCCTCATATTCCTATACGCGTTACACCGACCTTAAGGAAATCCACTGCGTGGAGATATGCAGGGAGGTGCTGGACTGCGCGCCTGAGCTTCTCACATCCAATCATGGTGTGCTTTTACCCGTGAGCTGGCACGCCCCATTGCCGGCGTCTCCAGAAGATTACAAATACACCGCCCTGCCGGGTTATTGGACTTTCGCCCCCCGCTTCAGGATAATCATTGACGATGTGCGGAGTTACCTGCGCTTCACGGGGCATAAATACGACATCGTCGCCACGGATTGCACCGACTTGCGTTATAAATCCAACGCCAACCTTTACGATTACGAATATTTCCGGCTCTGCAGGGAGCATATTGCCGATGACGGGATGGTGGTGGTATGGATGCCGCTGGCGGGGCTTTCAGATGAGATGTTCCGCCTCGCCCTGCGCACCTTTTACCGCGTCTTTCCTGAGATGTCGGTCTGGTATATGAATAATGAGTCCACACATTACATCCTCCTCATCGGAACGCCGAAACCGCTGAAAGTTGATTATGCGCTGATGAAAAAGAAATTGGAAGATGCGGATGTGCAGAAGGATTTGAGTGAGCTCTACCTTGACGATGCGGACAAGATTCTCTCATGCTTCCTCTGCGACCAGAACTCTCTCAAGGATTATCTTGCCGGTGATAAGATTAATTCGGAAAACCACCCCAATCTTGAATTTGAGTCGCCCAAATACGGATACGGCGACCAGCCTATGATTGACAACCTCAACACACTCCTGAAACACCGCACTTCCATCATCCCTTATGTGTTCAACATCCCTGACAGAACGACTTTCGAGGAGCGGATGAACAGATATGCAGAGGCGGTGCCGCACATCATCGCCGGACACGCCCTGTATCGCCAGTTGCTCAACCTCAAGGCGTGCCGGAAATATCTGGAGGCGGTGCGGCTTGTGCCGGAAGACCATGCCACATTCAGACTTCTTGATTTTGATGAATTGAAACTCCGCATTGCGGCGCGACTGCGCGAACCGTGGGCATATCGAGAACTCGGCTCGGTCTATTTTGAGCAGGGACGCTATTCCGAAGCGGTAACGGCGCTTTCCAGCCTCCTGAAGAATGCCTCATCCCCGCCAATCAATGCCACTAAAGATATTCTGGATTATCACAGGGACTCACTCATATACGCAAACAAGACTATTGGCATCTGCTATATCAAAGCGGGGAATTCAGCCTATGCCAGACCATATCTGGAAAAGGCGCTCGAATTCAAACCGGACGATGCGGAAATAATAAGTCTCATTCACAAAATAAACTCAAAATAGGATAATCTTTCAAATCACAGGTTCCCTTCGGCGTATTTCACCTCTCACCAGCAACGTCCTTTTCACATTTTAAAATGATGCAATCCTTCACACCCATGCGCAGATGGGACACGGGTGTGCAGTGCCATTCCCGCCCAAGCCAGATGGCTGACCACGTCTCCGGCAAATCCCATTTCACCGGCTGACCCCAGTATTCCACAACAAGCCAGAGGCGACGGGCGGAGGAGAGCTCTTCCTGCCCACTTATGAGACGTTTTGAGGCAATCATACGTTCCTGCAAAAGGAGATTCGGCGTGTTGATGAGATATTGCCTGTAAGCCGGCAGATAAATAATCATGGGGAAATAGGAAAATTTATTCGTGTGCAGGATAGGTTCGCCCGGCGCCGCTGCCTCCTTCAGGACTCGCGACAGGGGCAGAGAGACGTCTCTGACATCCACCGAGAGATAGTTGACCGTTGAGACAAAGAGGCAAAGGGCAAGATATGCGATGCTTACTGTCCTTAAAAGACGTGAGGAAATCTCCATCATACCCCGTCCGATAACGTAAAAAATAAGCGGGAGATAGATGATGAAACAACGCGGGTAAAAGCGCCCGCGCATGAGCAGATGTATCATTATAAGAATAAAACCCACTCCCAGAATGGAAATCGACAAACGTAATATTCGCGGCTCTAACCTCAGTGTATAAAGTCCATAGAATAATAACACCAGCACAAAGAAGAAAAATAAAATCCACCCCGGCGTCCCAAAAGAAACCCACGGCGTGACGCCGCCAAACGTCTGAGTGAAATATTCCACAATCATCCTTGAAAAATGGCTGAGGTGAGACTGGGCATGTTTCCCGCCAAGCGTGCCGGAGAGTAGATGTTCACTAAAGGTTTCATACCACGGGAGGTATAGTATGAAGATGAACAGGGCGGTCCGTAATGTATCCATGAATCCCTGGAAAAGTCTAAGGCACAGCGGGCGGTCGCCATAAAAAATTGAGCGCTCCCACATGATAAATATTAAAAGACCGATGACAAA